>CAZMKO010000004.1:0-63444 GCA_964566965.1 uncultured Rhodanobacteraceae bacterium | reverse complement strand
CGGTGATGAAGAACCAGTTGCCGCCCCAGGCCACGTCGCCATGGATGCGGCCATGACCCGGTACATCCAGCGCGACGTTGGTCGCGAGCCGATGGCTTTCGACGTTGTCGATGGCCACGCGCCCGTCCTCCAGCAGCTCCACGCCGATCATGCCCACCGGGGTTTCCAGCTGATGCCGACCGGGGCCGATGCGACCCAGGTGGTACAGGGTGCGTACCACGCCGATGGTGCCATGGCCGCACATGCCGAGGTAGCCGATGTTGTTGAAATAGATCACACCGGCACAGGCGCGCGGATTCTCCGGTTCCAGCAACAGCGCGCCGACCACGGTGTCCGAGCCGCGCGGCTCCAGTACCACGGCGCGGCGCCAGCGGTCATGGCGCGAACGCAGCCGCTCCAGGCGCTGGCGCATGTCGCCGTCGCCCAGGTCCGGAAACCCCGCGGTCACCACGCGAGTGGGTTCGCCGGCGGTGTGCGAGTCGATATAGTCGATGACGTGCATGCGGTCATGCTCGCAGGATGGTGCCCGCCATTCTAGAGCGGCTTGTCTGGCAGGCATGCGGAATCCTGCATAATGCAGCCGACGCCCACACCTGCCCGCGCGGAGGGCATCTCATGAACGTCGATATCGACGAGCTGGTCCACCTGTTCGACGCCCTGCCGGACGTGGTGTTTTTCGCCAAGGACACCCACGGTCGCTACACCCACGCCAACCTCACCCTGGTGCGGCGCCTGCGCCTGGCCCACCGCGGGCAGGTGATCGGCAAATCCGTCGACGAATTGTTTCCCGCCTTCATGGGCGGCGGTTACGCCCTGCAGGATCGGCGCGTGCTGCGCGGCGAGGTGGTGGAAAACCAGCTGGAGGTGCACATCTTCGACAACCGCACCTCGGGCTGGTGCATCACCTTCAAGCGTCCACTGGAAGCCGGCGGGCGCGTCCGTGGCGTCATCGGCATCTCGCGCGACCTGAAGCTGCCCGACGGCCAGCACCCCACCTACGACCGCCTGCGCCGCGTGCTGGAACACATGCAGGCAAACTGCGGCGAAAAAATCCGCGTGACACACCTTGCCGGCCTGGCGGACATGTCGGTGGCGCAGCTGGAGCGCCATTTCCGGCACGTGTTCCAGCTCACCCCGCAGCAGATGTTGACCAAGTTGCGCATCGAGTCGGCCATGGAGCGCCTGCGCGGCGACGGCACCATCGCCGCGATCGGCCTGGCCTGCGGCTTCGGTGACCAGAGCGCCTTCGCGCGCCAGTTCAAGCTCACCACCGGCATGACCCCACGCGACTACCGCAAGCTGCATCGGCAGGGCTGAAACCGTCGTTTCATGCGGTCATGCCCGCCGCACAAGCATGCCACCCGCGAAAATGCGCAGGCCCGCCGAATGGCGGGCCTGCGCAAAAAACAGATCACCCAGACGCTTTTCAGCGCCCCCCGACCGCCTCCGTGGCGGGCGGGGCAGATCGGGCAAACGCATCAGGCCGGGTTGGCCGCCACGCGGTAACCCTTGAGACGCTGGGCAAAGTCCTGCAGCACGCGGATGCCGCTCTGCTCGGCCTCGTGCACCCACTGCTGCAGGCCTTTCAGGGCCTGATCGGTGCCGCGTTGTTCCATCAAGGCCATCAGCCGCGCGCGGTAATTGCATACCGTCTGCAGGGCCGGGCGCTTGGCCACGGCAGCGTCCAGGCGGGCACGACCGTCACGATCCAGCCAGCGGCCGCCGTCGGCCAGCGCGCGGCGCAGCCGGTTGGGGACGATGGCCTTCAGGCTTTCGCCCTTATGCGCCGCTTCCTCGCGCAAGGTCGGCATGATGACCTGACGGTAGTAGTCGGTGAGGGCCTGGAAGCGGTGCGTCAGCACGGCCTTCAGGGTGTCGGTATCGGGCAGGTTGACGTTGGGCTCCACATCCAGCGACGGCGCCACGCGCAGCACCTTGGCCAGACCCAGCTTCTTCAGGCCGCAAATGGCTGCCCAACCGATGTCGAATTCCCACTTGCGCAACGCGAACTTGGCCGAGCTGGGGAAGGCGTGGTGGTTGTTGTGCAGCTCTTCGCCGCCGATCCAGAAACCCCACGGGATGAGGTTGGTGGAAGTGTCGGAGCTTTCAAAGTTGCGGTAACCGGACCAGTGCCCCAGTCCGTTGACGAACCCGGCGGCCCAGAACGGGATCCACGCCATCTGGATGGCCCAGATGACGATGCCGACCACGCCGAACAGGGCGATGTTGATGATCGCCATCAGCGTCGGCCCCCACATCGGGTGCTTGCTGTAAAGATGCCGCTCGATCCAGTCGTCGGGGGTGCCGCGGCCGTATTTCTTGAGGTCTTCCTCGTTGGCGGCGGCACGGCGATACAGGTCCACGCCATCCCAGAACACCTTCTTGATGCCGTACACCTGCGGGCTGTGCGGATCGTCCTCGGTTTCGACGCGGGCATGGTGCTTGCGGTGAACGGCCACCCATTCCTTGGTCACCATGGCGGTGGTCAGCCACGCCCAGAAGCGCAGGAAGTGCGCCACCACGGGATGGAAATCCACGCCGCGATGGGTCTGGCTGCGGTGCAGGTAGAGGGTGACGGCCATGATCGTCAACTGGGTGACCACCAGGCCGTAGACCAGCCACGTCACCCAACCGGCACCGGTCAGGCCGCGGGCGGCAAAATCAATGAGAGTCTCAAACATCAGTAGCCACTGGGAAGCGAAAAAAGAGGGCCGGCTGCTGACATCCTTGGCACGACGGCACGAAACCGCACCGGAAAAGGCCCGGAAGGCCTATTCAATCACATTCCGCGCATGCGAATGTGAAAATTTTCCCGATGGCGGTTGTCTTGAATATAGGGGCAAAGCCAGAATCAACAAGTGACCTCGATCAACCATTCACCTTTGCTGCGACTCCAAGGCGTCGGCCGCGACCGGCACGGTCACGCCGTGGTCCGCGATCTGGATCTGACCCTGGAACGCGGCGACGTGCTGGGCCTGCTGGGCGTCAACGGCGCCGGCAAGTCGACCACGCTGGCGATGCTGGCCGGTGTGCTGCGGCCCACGGCGGGCCGGATTCTGCTCGAGGGCGTCGACCTCGCGGCACATCCCGCGCGCGGCCGGCGGCTGGGCTGGCTGCCCGAGCACGTGCCGCTGTGGCCGGAATTGACGATCATCGAGCATCTGCGCGCGCGGGCGCGCCTGCATGGCTTACGCGGCAAAAATCTCACCAACGCCTGCGACAAAGTGCTGGAACGCCTGCATCTGGGCACGCTGTCGCGGCGTCTGGCCGGTGCCCTGTCGCAAGGCCAGCGGCAACGGCTGGGACTGGCCCTGGCGCTGGTGCACGACCCGGCGCTGCTGATCCTGGACGAACCCGGCAACGGCCTGGACCCGGTGCAGGCCGCCGACCTGCGCCAGCTGCTGCGCGCGCACGCCGCGGCCGGGGGCGCGGTGGTGCTCTCGACCCACCTGCTGCCGGAGGTGACGACCTTGTGCGACCGCGCCGCCATCGTCCACGACGGCCGGCTGCGACACGATGCGGCGCTGCACGACGCCGATGACGATGTGTGGGAACTGGTCCTGGCCGCGCCCGTCCAGCCAGCCCGCCTGACCGGCCTGGCGCCGGTGGCCCATGCCGAGGCGCACGGCGGTTCCGGGCGCGGCTACGCCGTCACGCTGGCCGCCGGGCACGATACGCCGGGCCTGCTGCGTGCCCTGCTCGACGCCGGCCTGTCTCCGGTGTCGCTGCAGCCCGGACACGGCGCCCTGGAGCGCGTGTTCATGGACATCGCCACGCGGGAGGCCGCATGACCACCCTGGCCCTGCTGCGCACCGAATGGCGGCGTCTGTGGATGCGCCCGTTCGCCTGGATCCTGGCCGCCCTGACCAGCGCCGCGATGGCCTGGCAGCTGGTCCTCATGCTGGGCCCGTTCCTGCAGCGCCAGGACAAGCTGCTGGCCTCCGGCGCCAATATCGGCTACACCGATCTGGTACTGCTGCCATGGCTGGCGTTATTCGTGGTGGCAATGATGTTGCTGGCGCCGCTGGTCACGATGTCGATGCTGGCCTCGGAGCGGCGCAACGGCAACCTGCCGATGCTGGTCGCCTGCGGCCTGCCGCCGTGGCGTATCGTGACCGGCAAGTACCTGGCCGCGCTGGGCTGGATGCTGACGCTGCTGGCCATCCCGTTGCTGATGGTGCTGGCGCTGGCGCTCAGCGGCACGCCGGACTGGGGCAAGCTGGCCGCCGCCGCGCTGGGCCTGGTGCTGCTGGCCGCCACGTTGTCGGCAATCGGGCTGGCCTGTTCGGCCTGCGCCAACCATCCGGCCCTGGCCTGCGCCGGCGCGCTGGTGGTCTCGCTGGCCCTGGTACTGATCGACCAGGCCACGCTCGCCGACGGCCCGCTCCAGGCCGTGGCGCAATGGCTGGCGCTGCCGGCCCACCTGCGTCCGATGGGGCGCGGCCTGGTGGACACCGCCGACATCGCCTGGTTCGTGATCGTCACCGCCGTGGCGCTGGGGCTGGCCATTCTGCGTCTGCGCCGCGACGCGGAGCGTGACTGATGCCGCGTCGTCTGCAACATGTCCTCGCCATCGTACTGCTGCTCGTCGCGGCGGCCTGCCTGGCCTACCTGTCCGCGCGCCATCCGGTCACCGCCGACTGGTCGTCCGGACAGCGCGCCAGCCTGTCACCGACCACGCGCGCGGTGCTGGACAAATTGCACGGGACGGTCGAGATCACCAGCTACGCCCGTCCCGGCAACGACCAGCGCGAGCAGATCCGCGGCTTCATCGCCCGCTACCAGCGCTTCAAGCCCGACATCACGCTGGATTTCGTGGACCCGGAGGCCGACCCCGGCGCGACCCGCGCCGCCGGCATCACCGTCAACGGCGAACTCGTCGTGCGCTACGGCGGGCAACGCGAATACCTGCGCCGCATCGACGAGCGCCACCTCACCAACGCGCTGGAAACGCTGGTCCGCGGCGACACCCGCATCGCCGCCTTCGTCACCGGCCAGGGCGAGCGCCGTACCGCCGGCGACGGGCCCGGCGACATGGGCCGTCTGGTCAGCCAGCTCGAGCGCCGCGGCATGCGCGCCGTGCCGCTGGACTTTTCCCAGGTGATGCACGTGCCACAGGGCACACGCCTGGTGGTGCTGGCCAGTCCCGAGCGGGCGCTCCCCGAGGGTGCGGTGCGCGCGCTGGTCGACTACGTGGACGGCGGCGGCAACCTGCTGTGGCTGACCGAGCCGGACACCGACGATGCCGCGTTGCAGCCGTTGTACGAGCAACTCGGGATACAGAAACTGCCCGGCGTCCTGGTCGACGGCCAGGGCAGCGCACTGGGTCTGTCCGACCCGCGCATCGTCGCCACCGGCCATTACCCGGACCAGGCCATCACCCGCGACTTCCAGCTCACCACGCTGTTCCCGCAGGTCGCGGCGCTGGCCAAGGCCGCGCTCGGCGACTGGAAGATCCGTCCGTTCCTGCGCTCCGGACCGCAAAGTTGGACCGAACGCGGTGCCATCGACGCCCACGACACCTCGACCATCCGCTTCGATGCCGATCACGGCGAGACCCGTGGCCCGCTCAGTTTCGGCCTGGCCCTGACGCGCCTGTCTTCCAGCCCCGACCACAACGAACAACGCGTGGCGGTGATCGGCGACGGCGATTTCCTGTCCGACGCCTATCTCGGCAAGGGCGGCAACCGCGACCTGGCCACGCGCGTGTTCAATTGGCTGCTGGGCGATGATGCCCTGATCGGCGTGCCGCCCCCGAAAGCGGCGACGCCGCCGCTGGCGCTGACCCAGCCGGGCCTGAACCGCTTCCTTGCCGGGTTCGGGGTCGCGCTGCCACTGCTGCTGGCCGCCGCGGGCCTGGGCCTGGCCTGGCGCCGGCGGCGGCGCTGATGGGCATGACCGGCCGACGGCGACACGCGCGCCTGCTCCTGGCGGCGCTGGCGGTGGCCGCGCTGGTGGCGCTGGCCTGGGCGCAATGGCGCCAGGATCACGCGCAGGCCACGCTGCTGACGCTGGATCCGGCCGCGATCAGCCGCATCAGTATCCGCTGGCAAGGCCTGCCGGCACGTCATTACGTGCACCGTGACGGGCAATGGCGCGACGCGGACGACCCCGACGCCGGGGTCGATGCCGCACGCCTGGCCCGACTGGCCAGGCTGGCCGCCACACCGGTGCTGCAGTGGCGTCACGCCGACAGCATGGACGCCACACGCATCGGCCTGGCCCAACCGGCACTGCGCGTGACACTGGACGATGAGGTCCTGGAGTGGGGTTCGCTGACCGCATTGGGGCCGCAACGGTTCGTGCGTGTGGGCCGGCGCATCGCCATCGTGCCGGCCGCCTACAGTCCGCGGCCACCCGGCGACTCGTCCCAGAAATCGTAAAAATTGAACCAATTGCACGGCGTCTGGCGCGCGTGGTGCTCCAGACGCGCCGCATAGCGTGTCAGCACCGCATCCAGCGCCGCATCACGGTCGCGGCGCGGCATCTCGACGCGGTCGGCAAACGGCTCGAACACCAGGCGGTAACGGTTGCCGCCAAGGTACAGGCCAAGGCACAACACCACCGGCACCCGCAACGCCGAGGCCAGCAGCCACGGTCCGACCGGAAACGGTGCCGGCACCCCGCAGAAGGGCACCCGCCGCATGCGCTCGTCGGGGCGTCCGCGGTCGGCCAGCAGCGCGGCCATGTGGCCACGTTGCAGGACCTCGGCCAGGGCCAATACGGTGCGGGTCGGATCGCCGGCACCGTCGATGATGCGCGCGGCCACATCCGGCGCCAGGCGTTCCAGAAGCGCGGTCATCACCGGGGTCTGGCGGGTGTTGAGAACGATGTGCAGCGGCACGTCCGGGCGCCGCGCCGCCAACGTACGGAGCACCTCGAAACTGCCCATGTGGGCGCCCACCAGCAGCACGCCGTCACCGCGATCGAGGCGTGCCTCCAGAGCATCCAGACCGTGCACGTCGATGGCGAAGCCGTCCTCGCCGCGAATCAGGAAAAACACCCGATCCAGCAGCGTGGCGGCAAAGCGGAACATGTGCGCCAGCACCTGCCACGGACCGGAGCGCCCGGTGAGCCGGGCCAGCAGCACCCGTGCCGCACGCCGTTCGTGACCGCGACGCAGGTAGAAATACAGCGTCACCGGATACAACAGCAGACGCGTCACGCGGCGCCCGCAGCCCCGCGCGATGGTGAAGATCAGCCACAGGCCGAAGCGGCCACCGCCCTCGGGACGCTGACGCCAGTGCTCACTCATGGCCGGGTGCCCATCAGGCCGCGCGTTGTTGCTCGATGTGTGCGCTCAACGTGCGCAGGCTGGTGAAGATGCGCTGGTTGTCGGGATTGTCCGAACGCAGCTGGAACCCGTAGCGGCGCGAAACCGCCAGCGCGATTTCCAACGCGTCGATGGAATCCAGGCCCAGCTCGTCACCGAACAGGGGCGCCTCCGGGTCAATGGAGGCCGCCTCGACGTCTTCCAGATTCAGGTTTTCCACGATCAGTTCGGCCAACTCGCGTTCGGCCGCGGTCTGTTCACTCATGCTCGGTTGTCCCATGTACGGCTGCCCCTCCACGCCAACCGCGCGACGTGGCGGGTTCGTGGCCTCCGGGCGCGGCGGAGCAGTGTAACATTAGCGGTTGCATTTCCCACTGTCACTCGGTCGCTTCATGGTCCAGGTTCGCCTCCACCCGTCGTTATCCGTCCCCGCCTCGCCCGCCATCGGCTACCGCCATGACGCCGTCGCCGACCTGCTTGCCGAGCCGGGTACGCTGGCGGTGATGCGCTTCGGCGATGACATCGGCCACTCCCGCGACGCGCGCCTGCTGGACCTGGCGATGCCGGGCGTCACCGGGCCGGTACCGCTGGAGCACTGGCATGTGAACGCCGCCGTCGAGCACGGGTTCGCCGGCGACGTGGCCTGGGCACGCGGTGGCGGCTGGCTGTTCGCGGCCCTCGCCGTGGCCGAAGCCGACCACGATGGCGACATCGAAAAGACCGCCGAACACGCCTATGCCACGTTCTGCGCCTTCCTCGCCCGACAGCCGGAAGGCGCGCACGTGCAGCGGCTGTGGAACTACCTGGACCGTATCAACGAGGGCGAGGGCGACGCCGAGCGCTACAAGGGATTTTGCCACGGCCGCCTGCGTGGCATGGGCGAGCACTTCGCCGGCGGATTTCCAGCCGCCACCGCCATCGGCCTGCCGGGCGAGACGGGGCAACTGGTGCTGTACTGTCTGGCCACCGCGCACCCCGGCACGCGGATCGAAAACCCGCGCCAAATGAGCGCTTGGCGCTACCCGCGCCGGTACGGCCGCACGCCACCCAGCTTCGCGCGGGCCATGCGCCTGCCGGCCGGCGACGTGCTGGCCATCTCCGGCACCGCGGCGATCACCGGCCACGAGTCGCGCCACGACGACGATCTGGCCGCCCAGCTGGACGAGATCCGCGCCAATATCGGCGCACTGCTGGACACGGCGGACATGCCGCCCGGCCTGGACCGGCGAGCGCCGCTGAAGATCTATTTGCGCCACCCGACGCAAGCGGAAGTGGTGA
The DNA here is from genome assembly GCA_964566965.1 of uncultured Rhodanobacteraceae bacterium. Classification (GTDB taxonomy): domain Bacteria; phylum Pseudomonadota; class Gammaproteobacteria; order Xanthomonadales; family Rhodanobacteraceae; genus Oleiagrimonas. Next base: position 54,893 of record CAZMKO010000004.1, on the reverse strand, counting down.
CCGCCTACCTCGACCGGCACCTGCCCGACGCACCGTACATCATGCTGCAAGGCGACGTGTGCCGACGCGAGCTGCTGGTGGAAATCGACGGATGGCGCTACGCCTGACACCCCACGCTACATGGCGCATAGCGTGAACCGGTCGCCGGAAACCGGCGCCACGCAGTGATAACAATGACTTGCAGCAACTGGCTGCGTCATCAAGACTCCGGTGATAGCCGGCGCGGGCGTCATTCGCCCTGCCTGTTTGCCGGGCGAAACGCACAGGGGGAGGAGGACAGGTCCGCGGCCTGTCGGAACAGCGCAACGCCACACGGCGAACGCACAGGACGGGGCGGCTGACGGAGGTAACCCACCGCCGTGACGACACGGGCGCCAAGCCAACCGGGGCTTCCACGGGAGAAAGAACATGCGCAAGAACCACAAATGGTCGATCCTGATCGCTCTTGTCCTGGCCGGCATCGCCGGTGTCGCCTGGGCCAATTTTCCGCCACTCGGCACCAGTCAGGACGTACAGTACTACTCCGACTCCGCCCACACCGACTTGATCGGCGGCTGGCGGGTCAACTGCGACGGCAGCCAGCAACACTGGGGCACACAGCACGGTTATCAGCAAGTCAGCCGTGTGAAATGCCCCACCCGCTGACCACGCCGCCATCGCGGTAACCACCGGGTCGGCCGCCACCGACGACATCGTCGTGCTCAGAGACGTCGGCGCGGCCGGCCGGTGACCACCGCCAGCACGGTGACGGCCGCCAGTACCCACGCGTAATGCACACATCCGGCCACCGCCAACGGGGCCAACCCGGCCACCGAGGCGGCCAGCAGGATCTGCGCGCCGTACGGCAGCACGCCCTGCATCACGCATGAAAAGATATCCAGCAGGCTGGCGGCGCGACCGGGACGGATGCCGTGATGCGTCGCCAGATCGCGCGCCACCGGTCCGGACACCAAGATCGCGACCGTATTATTGGCCGTAAAGACGTCTGTCAACGCACCCAGCACCGCCATGCCGGCCTCGCCGGTACGCCGCCCGGAACGGCGGCCACCCAACCGCATGATCGCTGCCGCCAGCCACGCCAGCCCGCCCTGCTCGCGCATCAGTGCCGCCAACCCGCCCACCAGCAGGGACAACAGCATGATTTCGAACATGGACTGGAAGCCGTCCCAGATGTCACCGGCCACGGCATCCAGCGTATAGCCGGCGTCGAGCGTCAAGCCCAGGATGGCTGCCAGCACGATACCGAGCGCCAGCACCACCAGCACGTCGACACCCGCCACGGCCAGGATCAGCACCACCAGATAGGGCAGGGCCAGCCAGGCCGAGGCGTCGGGTGCGGCGACCGCGTCGTGACCGCCCGGCAGCCAGGCCAGCCACAACAACGTGACCAGCGCCGCCGGCACCGCGATCCACACGTTTTCGCGGAACTTGTCGCGCATGGCGGCGCCCTGGGTCCGGGTCGCGGCGATGGTGGTGTCGGATATCACCGACAGGTTGTCGCCGAACATCGCGCCACCGACCACGCTGCCCAGAGCCACGGGCAGGGCCAGCCCGGCCGTCTCGGCCAGTCCGACCGCCACCGGCGCCAGGGCGGCGATGGTGCCCATCGACGTGCCCATCGCCAACGACACCACCCCGGCGATCGCGAACAGGCCCGGCAACAGGAATGCCGGCGGCAATACCGCCAGACCCAACGCCACGGCGGCATCCACGCCACCGATGTGTCGTGTCACCGTGGCAAACGCGCCGGCCAGCAGGAAGATCAGGCACATCAGCATGATGCCGGGGTCGCCCATGCCTTCCAGCAATACGTCGACCGGCTTGCGCCGCATGCGTCGGCCCAACAGCACCGCCAATGCCACGGCCGGCACGGCCGCCACCGGCGCATGCAGGTGATAGAAACCCGTGGCATCGCCGCCGAGGCTGAAATACAGCCCGGCACCAAAGAACAGCGACAGGAACAGCGCCAGTGGCAGCAAGGCGCGCGCGGAAGGTTGATCGTGCATGGGAAGAGCACCGGCGCCGAAAAGCGTTGCGTGAAGGACGGCGCAGATTACAAGAACGGACGTATAGACGTCCAATCATTATGCACGCAAAATCGAAACCCGCCCCCCAAACGGTCCGCGACCGGTTGGACAAGTCACGGCTGAAGCCGTTCCCACAGTGCCTGGCGGCGCCCGTGGGACGGCTTTGACTGGCGACACCTGTCGCCGGCACGGCCCTTAGGGAGCTCTGATCAAACCCAGCGCTGGATTCAACCAGAGCATCCCTTACAGCCCGTAGTACATCTGGAACTCCAGCGGATGGGTGCTGGCGCGGTAGGCGGTGACTTCGCGCATCTTGACGTGGATGTAGGCGTCGATGACGTCGTCGTTGAACACCCCGCCGGCCTTCAGGAAATCGCGGTCGGCGTCCAGGGCTTCCAGGGCACCGTCCAGGCTGGAACACACTTGCGGAATGTTGCGCTCTTCCTCCGGCGGCAGATCGTAGAGATCCTTGTCGGCCGGTGCGCCCGGGTCGATCTTGTTGAGGATGCCGTCGATGCCGGCCATCATCAGCGCGGTGAAGGTCAGGTAGCCCGACTGCATCGGATCCGGGAAGCGCAGCTCCACGCGCCGCCCCTTGGGACTGGACACGTGCGGGATGCGGCAGCTCGCCGAGCGGTTGCGCGCTGAATAGGCCAGCATCACCGGCGCCTCGAAACCCGGCACCAGGCGCTTGTAGCTGTTGGTGGTGGCGTTGGTGAAGGCGTTCAGCGCGCGCGCGTGCTTGAAGATGCCGCCGATGTACCACAACGCGGTCTGCGACAGGCCACCGTACTGGTCGCCGGCGAACAGGTTCTTGCCGTCCTTGGCCAGCGACTGATGCACGTGCATGCCGCTGCCGTTGTCGCCGACCAGCGGCTTGGGCATGAAGGTGGCGGTTTTGCCGTGCGCATGGGCGATGTTGCGGATGACGTATTTCATGGTCATCAACTCGTCGGCCTTGCGCAGCAGCGTGTTGTACTTGACGCCGATCTCGCATTGGCCGGCGTTGCCGACCTCATGATGGTGCACTTCCACCTCGTGGCCCAGCTGCTCCAGCATCTGGCACACCTCGGCGCGGATGTCGGCCAGCGAGTCGGTCGGGCTGAGCGGGAGGTAGCCGCCTTTCACGCCCGGGCGGTGACCGCGGTTGCCACGCTCGTACTCGTAACGCGAACTCCAGGCCGCCTCCTCGGAGTCGATCTCGTAGAACACGCGGCCCATGTCGTTTTGCCAGCGGATGGAGTCGAAGATGAAAAACTCCGGCTCCGGGCCGAAATACGCGGTGTCGGCCACGCCACTGGTCTGCAGGTAGGCCTCGCCGGCCCGCGCGATGGAGCGCGGATCACGGCCGTAGGCCTGCATGGTCGACGGCTCCAGCACGTCACAGACCATGACCAGCTGCTTGTGGCCGCTGAACGGGTCGATAAAGGCGGTCTCCGGATCGGGCAGCAGCACCATGTCCGACTCGTTGATGCCTTTCCAGCCGGCGATGGACGAACCATCGAACATGCGCCCGTCCTCGAACAGGCTTTCATCCACGCTGTGCGCGGGGTAGGTCAGGTGATGCTGCTTGCCGAGCAGGTCGGTGAACCGAAGATCGACGAACGCGACGTGTTCGTCCTCGATCAACTTGAGTACGGATTCGGCGGACATGTGCGGAGCCCCAGTGGCGGGAAAGGAAAATGGCGACACGGACATCACGATTTTACATGCCACGGCGGCGTCCGCGACGGCCTTTTGCCGGCGCGTCAGGTGGCGGTCGGGAAACGGTGACGGTGTTTCGCTACACTCGCCGCTTCCCTGTTCAATCTCTCCGGCACAGCGCATGCACGATCTGGTCCAGACCATCATTCTCGGCATCATCGAGGGCATCACGGAATTTTTGCCCATCTCTTCCACCGGCCACCTGCTGATCGCCGAGTACTGGATGGGACAACGCTCGGACCTGTTCAACGTGGGCATCCAGGCCGGCGCCATCCTGGCCATCACGCTGATCTACTGGCGGCGCATCGTGCAATTGCTGACACGCTGGGACGACCCGGCCAACCGCGACTACCTGTACAAGCTGGCGGCGGCCTTCCTGATCACGGCGGTGCTGGGCCTGGTGGCGGTATCGCTGGGCTTCGAGCTGCCCGAACGGGTCACCCCGGTGGCCTGGGCGCTGATCCTGGGCGGCATCTGGATGATCGGTTGCGAGCAGGTGGCGGCGCACCAGCCCGAACGCCACAAGATCACCTGGACGGTGGCCATCATGGTCGGCATCGCGCAGATGGTGGCCGGCATCTTTCCCGGCACCTCGCGCTCGGCGTCCACTATTTTCGCGGCCATGCTGTTCGGCACCCGCAACCGCCCGGCGGCCACCGAATTCGCCTTTCTGGTGGGCATCCCCACCATGTACGCAGCCACCGGCTACGAGCTGCTGAAGGTCTTTCATGACGGCCACGCCGTGCACGAGAACTGGACCGCCCTGGGCGTGGGCTTCGTGGTGTCGGCGGTGGTGGCCTTCATCGCGGTGAAATGGCTGCTCGGCTACATCCGCCACCACTCGTTCACGCCGTTCGCCATCTACCGTATCGCGCTCGGCATCGCCCTGCTGTGGTTTCTGCCCGCCGGCATGTGAACGCCTGGCACCCGCAGCAGGCGGGCGATTTTTTCACGCACTCTCAGCGTTCGACCACCCGCGCGAACCATTCCCAGCCGCGCAGCTGCTCGGTGGCCAGCTTCACGCAGGTGAGCATCGGCACCGCCAGCAGGGCGCCCGGAATACCCCACATCCAGCCCCACAACAGCAGCCAGACCAGGATCGCCACCGGCGACAGGCGCATGCTCTGACCCAGGATCAGTGGCGTGATGAGGTTGCCCTCGGTGATGGTCACGCAGGCGAAGCCCAGCGCCGGCAACAGGCCGTGGAACGCGTCGTGGAACTGCAGCAGCCCGACCACCGACAGCACCAGGGTCATGCTGATGGCACCGACGTACGGAATGAAGTTGGCCAGGGCCGCCATGCCGCCCCACAACAGCGGGTCGGCCACACCCAGCCACCACAACCAGGCGCTGGTGGTCACGCCCAGCATCAGGTTGATCGAGGCGGTGGTGAGCAGGTAGCGCGACACCTGTCGCTGGATGTTGCGCACCAGGGTGACGTTGTGGCGCTTTTTGCGGAAATTGGGTGAAATTTCCACCATCCGCCGCAACAACGCATCGCCGTAGATCAGGAAAAAGAACACCAGCAGGGTCACGGTCAGCACGTTGGCCAATACCCGGGGCGTCATCTGCAGAAGATCCCAGGCGGAGAACGCGACATGTCCCGCCCCGGCCTCGTTGCGCATGCGCGAACTCGGACCGATCAGCGAGCGCGCCGAGCGGGTGGCCGCATTGATGCGCGTGGTGACCGGTTTCAATTTCGGCGCCACATGGCGCAGCGCGACCGGGGCGTGCTGCAGCCAGTTCGCGGCCGGCTGCGCCAGCGATGTCACGCCGGCACCGATGCCGGCGCCCAGACCGACCATCAACACCAGGGCCGACAGCGCACGCGGCATGTGCCAACGCGAGGCCGCCGCCACCAGCGGATTCAGGCCCAGCCCGATAAACGCCGCCAGCACCAGCGGGATGATCAGCGTTTGTGCCAGCGACAACGTGTACAGGACGGCCAGGACCAGCAACGCGTTGAGCACCACGCGCAGGCCCAGCAGATGGCGCGTGTAACGCGTCAGCCGGCGGCGACGCGGTGACGGCGGCAAGCCGGCAGCCGTGACGGTCACCGCCGGATCGGCGCCGCCGGAGGGCAACGATGGCGGTTCGGTCATGGTCAGGCCACCTGCACCAGGAGGCGTACCACCCAACGCAGCATGGGGTCGTGCCACAACGCCGCCACGCGGCCGCCAGGGTGCCCGGTCACCCATCCGGTCGCCAGACCGACCCCGCCGGCACCGCCGGTCCAGGCCAGCGGTCGGCGCCGGATATGCCGACGCAGGCGCGCGGCATCGTCGGCGCAGCGCCGGCGCGCCCGCACCACGCGTACCTCGGCGGCACGCAACTCAATCAGACGTCGACGCAGTTTCATGCTCGGTGCTCTCCTTCCGTTTCGACGCCGGCGGACGCGCGGCCAGATCCACCGCCATGCGCCGCCAGTGGTGCCGCGTGCGCGGCAGGCTCATCCAATGCAGGCAGCGCCGGAACAGGCGCAGCGCGGCAAACAGGCACAGCACCAGCAGCAATGCCAGCACACCAAGTCCCCAGGCCCAGCCCAGCCATTGCGCCAGCAACCAGGCCGCCAGCGCCATCACGGTGAGTCCCAGGGACAGGGCGAACACGGCCGCCAGCAGCGCCGCCGCCAGCGCGGTCATGGCGGCGCTGCGCGCCACCCGCCACTCCGCGCCGAACAACTGCCATTGCGCCCGTGCCAACTCCTGCATGGCCGCCGCCGCCTCGGTCAGTTCGCGCAGCCAGCGCGGCGGCGGCGACGACGCCTGCGCGTCGTCGCCTGCCGAATGCCCCTGTGTCGGATCCGCTTCCACGTCGCGAGAAACGATGATCAGCGGCGCATCAGGCGGCCGATCAGCCAACCGGCGGCAAGCGCGATGGCCACGGACTGCGTGGGTTTCTCGCGCACATACTCGCGCGCCTTGTCGGCCCAGTCGCCGGCATAAGCGACGGCGTCGTCGAAAGCCTCGCGACCACGCTCGGCGGCGGCTTCGGCGTGATCCACACCGCGTTCGGCGGCACCAGCCACGCGATCGGTGCCACGGTGCACGCCGTGTTCGACCTTGTCGGCGGCGCGGTCGAGCGCATCGTGGGTGCGTTCCACGGCGTCGGAGGTGGCCTTCTTGAAGTTTTCCGCACCCTTCTCGATGCGGTCATTGGCCTTGTCGGCCTTCTTTTCCACGGGGGTCGATTTGCTTGCCATGGGAACCTCTGCGAATGGTGGTGGGGAATGCGGGATGCGGGCCGGGAACCGCTGGAGAACCCCGGCTTCCGCCGGATGTGGACTCGGCCGCGAAACGTCGTTGCCGACACCACACCCACGGAAGGCCTGGAACGATGCGTGTCCCGCGCCTATCCGCCGCGGGGGCATCGAAATGGCGCGGCCCCCTACAAGCGTCGCCCGCGGAACAGGGAAACGACAAACAGGATCAGGAAAATGAAGAACAACACCTTGGCGATCATCGCCGCGGTGCCGGCGACGACGCCGAAACCCAGCACGCCGGCGATGATGGCGACGATCAGGAACCCGATGGCATAGGACAGCATGACGACCCTCCTCTGGAATGAACGGTGTTCTGTCTGGCGTCCGGATGACGCAGACACGCCTAGAGTTGTCGCACAAACGGTCGCACCCTGTGCTGAATATCCCGCACTCGCGCCGCCGCGCCGGGATGGCGTGTTCATGTTTGTGTCTTATTTGTGAATACGCCGTATCTCCCTGCGTGGGCGGCGATCCCGTCAAGGCATCCGGGCGTCGGCGCAAATGGCGTACAGGCCGATCCATTCGGCGCTGGCCAGCACATGCCCCTGCATGGCACGGCGCACATCGTCCAGGCCGAACCGGCCGGCGAGGTTCAACGTGGCCACGTCCAGTGCGTGGACGCGAAAGTGGTAGCGGTGCACGCGCTCGTCGTTCCACGGCGGGCACGGGCCGTCATAGCCGCCGTATTCGCCGCGCATGTCGGGATCGGCCTCGAACCAGCTGGTGTAGTCGTTCAGGCCCTGCCGGCAGCCCGGGGGACCGACCGGATCGGACTTGCCGTGCGCGACGATACCGTCCGCGCAGCTGCCAGCCGCCAGCTCGCCACACTCGGGCGGGATGTCCACCATCAGCCAGTGCGTGAACTCCACCCGCGGCAGGTCGAACGGCACCGTACGGCCTTCCTGGTTGACGTCGTCGGGCCGGCTCGGCGCGTCCGGATCCACGCACGTCAGCACGAACGAGCGCGTGCCGTCGGGGATGTCGCGCCAGGCCAGATGCGGATTGCGGTTGTCGGACAACGCCACCGGATCGCCCGGCTTGCCGAAGGCGAATTCGACCGGGATGGTGGCACGGTCGGCAAAGCTGTCGCTGCGTAGTTGCATGGAAATCTCCTGGGCGAGAAGTGTCATGTTGTCGGCACGGTGGCATCGGCCGGCACGGTCGTGGATGCCGTGCGCCGGTCTTGCGCCGGCCGTCATTGATGACGCTATTCGTACCGCATGTCCCCGCGCTTTCCAAGCTGTCACCCGCCCGGTGCGAGCCACACACCCGGGGAGACTCTGATTCAATCAGAGCCTCCCTGGCCGTTGCCGTACGTCACCCGGTACACCGCACCGGCCTGATCGTCGCTGACCAGCAGGCTGCCGTCATCCAGTGGCTGCACATCGACCGGACGACCCCAGGCGGTCTGGCCCTTGAGGAAGCCGGTGAGGAACGGCTTCACGTCCACCACGCGATCGCCCTCGACATGCGCCACGACCACGCGGTAACCGACCTTGCTGGACCGGTTCCAGGAGCCGTGTTCGGCGATGAAGAGGGCGCCACGGTAGGCGGCGGGGAACATGCGGCCATCGTAGAAACGCGTCCCCAGGGCTGCCACGTGCGCGCCCAGCCGTGCCGCCGGCGGCACGTAGTCGGCGCAATCGTGGCCCTTGCCGTACTCCGGATCCCTGATGTCGCCCTGATGGCAATACGGATAGCCGAAATGGCTGCCGGGCTTGCCCAGGCGGTTCAGCTCGTCGGCCGGCTGATCGTCACCGAGCATGTCGCGGCCGTTGTCGGTGAACCACAACGTATCGGTACCCGGCTGCCAGTCGAATCCGACCGTGTTGCGCACGCCTTTCGCCACGGTCTGGATGTCACTGCCGTCGGCGCGCATCGAAAGAATGCGCGCGAACGGCGCTTCCGGATCGCAGATATTGCACGGCGCACCGACGCCCACATACAGGCGGTCGTCCGGACCGAAGGCGATGAAACGCCAGCCATGGTGGCGCTTGTCGGGCAACGCGTCGGTGACCACCTGCGGGCGTGGCGGGTCGTCCAGGTGGTTTTCGATGTCGCGCAACGCCACGATGCGGTCGACGGCCGACACGTACAGATCGCCATCGCGGAACGCCACGCCCACCGGCATGTTCAGATCCTCGGCCACCACGCGGACCTGGTCGGCGTGTCCGTCGTGATCGCGGTCGGTCAAGGCGTAGACCTTCCCGGCCGACATCGATCCCACGAACAACGTGCCGTCATCGCCGAGCGTCATGCCACGTGCATTCGGTACCTGGTCGGAGAACGCCGCAACCTGGAAACCGTCCGGCAGCTTGAGGCGATCCACCGGCGGCGCCGTCGCCCAGACGGTGGACGAAAGCAATACAAGGACGAAAGCCAGCACCTGGCGCATGACGAATCTCCGTGGAGTCCGGACACCCAGCCTACATCGGCGCCGGCAGCGCTGCACGCACCGCCCACGACCTGTTCAGGGCGCGAGGCTGTTGAAGCGCGCGGCGATGTAGTCGTCGGTGAAACTGTGGAAATGCCAGTCCGTCAGAAACCCGCAGTGGCCGCCATGTTCGGCGATGTCCAGCTCGACGCAGGAAGGCAGCGTCAACTGTTCGAAGTCGGACACGGGAATCACCGGATCGTTGCGGGCCGTGAGGATCGTGGTCGGTACCTGCATGTCGGCCATGCGCCTGCCGGCCACCGAATAGCCTTCCAGGTAATCGTCCAGGGAACCCATCGGCGTACGCCGCTCGATGAGGATCCGGGTCAATTCGCGCAGCCCCTTGCGCAGCTCCGGCGGGCGCACGAACAGCTCATCCGGAAACAGCTTCTGCTTGCGGCGCAGCGAATGTGTCCACTTGCGCATGAAATACCAGTGGTACACCCACGGCGCGTGTTCCAGCGAAAACAGCCCGGCACCCGGGTCGATCACCGGACACACCGACACCACGTGGTCGAGCTCCAGGCCCACCTGTGGCGCCACCATGGCCACGCGCAGCGCGAAATTGCCGCCCAGCGAAAATCCGGTCAACGTCACCGGCTTGCCCGGTACATGCCAGCGCTGCCCGGCCTCCTTCACCGCGGCCACCACCTCGTCGAGCATGCACGAATGGAACAGCTCGGTATTCAGATGATGCGTATCGCCATGGTCACGAAAATTCAGCCGGAACACGTCCCAGCCGTCACCCAGCAGGCGTGAACCGATCTGCACCACATAACTGGAGTCGGTACTGCCTTCCCAGCCGTGGAACAACACCGCCAGGCCACGTGCCCCGGCACGCGCGCGCTGCGGCGTAAACACGCCCGACAAGCGCACACCGCCGGCCAGGTCGAACAGCACCGGCTCGGCACCCGCGGCCAGCACGCGGCGCAACGGGCGCTGCGCCACGCGACGGAAACTGCTCGACGAGAGCATGGTCTGGACATGCCCATTGGCCAGCAATCCGCGCGGGCGGAAGTCGCGGCCGCGCGGCCAGGAGGCCATCGGCTGCAAACTCCCCGCACGAGCGGCCGGCGTGCTCATGCCACCGGTTCCACCTTGTCATCCAGCGCCACCGCGATCCGTGCCCGTGCCTGCTCGGCCATGCGCCGACGCCCTTCGCTGCTGGGCGGCACCGCGGGTAGAAAATGCACTTCCGCGTCGCACGCCGGCTCGCCAAGCACACGCACGATATTGGACACGAAGCTCTCACCTTTGCGGAAGGCCACATCCAGCCAGCGCTGGCCGTTGCGGCTGTAACGCAGCGCCACCGGCTGCACCGGCCGGTCCGCATCCAATGCCGCCTGAAAAATGCGCGCATGGAAAATGCGCAGCTCGCCGTCGTGGCTGGTCCCCCCTTCCGGAAACACCGCCACGGAGCGTCCCGCGCGCATGCGCTCGACCATGGTCTGCATCACCGCGCTCAACGAATGGTTGGAACCACGACGATGGAAAATGGTACCGCCACACGACGCCAGCCATCCCACCACCGGCCAGCGTGCGATCTCGGCCTTGGCGACGAAACACACGGCGCGCTGGCTGTGCATCAGCTCGATATCCAGCCATGTGACGTGATTGCACACGAACATCGTCGCGTCCGGCAGCGGCGTGCCGAACTGGCGAGCACGGAAACCGAAAATACGCAGCAGCACCGTCGACCACCAGCGCGTCATCCGATGTGCCAGCGGTTCGCGACCGTCACGCGCCACCGCGCCTCGGCCCGGGCCGACAATCAGCACACAAATCAGCAGTCCCAGCAGAAAATGCAGGAACAGCAGCGGCACCCGATACAGATAGCGCACGGGACGCCACCAGTCGCGCGTGCGAGGGGATGAAACGGGAGATGTATTCATGAACCGGCAAGGTTAAACGAGCGCCGCCGGTTGCGCCAGAGGATCATGATGCGGCCAGCGCCGGCGCGGAAGTCCGCACGTGTGGCCGACGCGGCCATGGCGACTCAGTGGCGGGTACTCGACGACGCTTCGAAAGCGGCCTCGACCAGCGCGCGGTCGCGTTCGTGGAACAGCTCCAGCCCGCACCCATGGCAACGCCACACCGGCTCGACGCCGCCAACCATGCAGCCACCGAGATCGATCTCGCCGGCCAGAAATTGGCGCATCGCGATCGCATCGGGGTACCCATACAAGATCAGCACCACATCACGGCTCCCGCACCCGGGGCAATTGGCGGGCCGGGACCGGAAAAACAGCGGCTTCGGACGTTCATGCATGCTCATCCCCCGCTTGACTCATGGACGGCTCGAAGCACGCCCCGGACAGTCAGGGAGCCTTTCATCCACTTCGACCCACGGGTACCGATGGCGCCTGTTTGACGGTACGCAGCACGAAGCTGGAGTTGACATCGGCGACGCCGCTGGCATTGAGCAGGCGGTCGAGCAGGAAGTGGGAAAAATGCTCCAGGTCACTGACGTAGACATGCAGCAGGTAGTCCATGTCGCCAGTCAGGGCATGACAGGTCGCCACTTCGTCCCAGCCATTGACCAGGGCCGCGAAGGCGTCGACGGTGGCGGTGTCGTGCTGCTTGAGCTGCACGCGCACGAAAGCCTGCAGATCCAGTCCGATGGACGGCGCGTCGATTTGAGCGGCGTAGCCGGTGATGACGCCGCCACGCTCCAGACGTTGCATGCGACGCAGGCACGCGGACGCGGAAAGGTTCACCCGTTCGGCCAGTTGGGCGTTGGTCATGCGTCCGTCGGTCTGCAGCAGAGACAGGATCAGCAAATCAGTGCGATCAAGGTTCATGCACATATAATGCATAAAATGAAATATCATGACAATATTATTGCTTGAGATAGCCTTACCAGTGCAATAAAACAAGCACCTTGCGCCGCGCCCGCGATAGGCTTGGGGGTAAACGAGCTTTCGGAGGTTCGCATGAATACCCAACCCAAACGCGTGGAGCACCAGCAGACCGACCGCGGCACCATTCCGGTGTACACCACGGCGGTGGTCGACCAACCCTGGGACAGCTATACCGACACCGACCACAAGGTGTGGAAGCAATTGTTCGCCCGTCAGCGCGAAGTGCTCAAGGGCCGTGCCTGCGACGAGTTCATCCAGGCACAGAACATGCTGGAGATGACCGCCGACGCCATCCCGCGCTTCGATGAGCTCAACAAGATCCTGGCCGATGCCACCGGCTGGAAGCTGATCGGCGTGGAGGGTCTGCTGCCCGAACAGACCTTCTTCGACCATCTCGCCAACCGCCGTTTTCCGGTCACCTGGTGGATCCGCTCGCCCGAACAGATCAACTACATCTCCGAGCCGGACCTGTTCCACGACCTGTTCGGCCATGTGCCGCTGCTGATGAATCCGATCTTCGCCGACTACATGGAGGCCTACGGCAAGGGCGGCCTGAAGGCCGAGAAGATCGGCCCCGAGGCACTGATGAACCTGACGCGGCTGTACTGGTACACGGTGGAATTCGGCCTGATCCGCGGCAAGGACGGCGGGCTGCGCATCTACGGCTCGGGCATCGTCAGCTCCGAGGGCGAATCCATCTACTCGCTGGAATCGACGGCACCGAACCGCATCGGCTTCGACATCGAGCGCATCATGCGCACGCAGTACCGCATCGATACCTACCAGCAGACGTATTTCGTCATCGACGATTTCGAGCAGCTGTTCGAGGCGACCAAGCCTGATTTCGTGCCGATCTACGAACGCCTGAAGACGTTGCCGTCGTTCCCCGCGCGCGAGGTGCGCGACGGCGACAAGGTGTTTCAGCGCGGCACGCGCGAGGGGTTTGCCACCGACGCGGATGCCTGACGGGTGCATGGTATCCGCCGGCGGATCTTTTCTTCCGGCGAGTTCCGGCCCACTTCCGGGGACACCCGCTACCGACGCGTCTGGACGCGTGAGACCTCAAGCACGGCGCTGATACGCTCGCCGTCCCAGCGATAAATGTAATGGCCGGCCTGCACGCAGGGATCGACGACATCGGGATAGAAGGCCGCCACGCAGGTACCTCCCGGGCGGCGCACGCTGTCATAGACGATGCCGTTGGAGCCCTCTTCGCGCAAGGACTTTGCCAATGCCTGACTGGCCGTATAGGCGTCCGGATCATGAGCCGCCTTCCAGCCGCCACGCAGATCATGCAACCGGGCATGTACGCCGGTGCGATAACACCGCATCTGCAGGTCGATGGGAGGGTGCCGCGTGGCGGCCAGAAAGCGTTCGCGGTGGTAGACGGTCTCGTCGATGGCGGTGGGGATTTCGTGGGCGGCGTAGAACACGCCATGGCTGCCATCGGAAAAGCGGCTGCCTTCGGGGTTCAAATGCGTGAACGCCGCCATTACCGGCGTGCTGCCGGGTCCACTGAGGCGCCGATCGCGCGGAACCAGCGCCAGCGCCCCGGCTTCCTGGCGCAGGCGCGGGTTGGTCATGGCTTCCAGCTCAAACAGGGCGTCCAGTTCCTCCGGGTCGCCAATGCGGTCGAACACGCCCACCGGCGGGAAACGACTGGAAACGATGCGATAGGCGCGCGTCCAGCGGATGCGTTTGACGGGAGGCTCGGTCATGCGCGCAGTATCGGACCGCGTCATCTCAGCACCCGCGACGGGAGCGCTCAACCACGTTGCGCATCCAGGTAGCAGCGCACCTCGTACAGATCGGCGACGTGGCCGGAAAGCATGCGTTCCAGCGCGCTTTTCCCTCCGAAGGGGCCGGCGTCGTTGGCGCGACGCACCCAGGCGTCGGCGTGGCCCGGACTCGGCAGCAGGATCTGCAGATCCTTCCAGATGCCGAGCAGGTAGCTGATGCGCTCCATGGTGTCGCGGCCCAACGCGCCATGGCGGTCACGCTTCCACTTGTAGAAGGTGGATTCCGGCGGCTCGCCAAGCAATTTGCGCTGTTCGGCGGCGCGCAGCCCCCAGGCCTCGGCGATGCGGAAAAACGCGTTCAACGCCGCCGTTTCCGTCGGCACATCGCGTCGGGTCGACTTGCGTGCTTGTGAAAGGGCCATGGCAGGATTTCACCTGTGAAGTCGATTGATATATTACTCCAATTATGAAGTATTGACCAATGCACCGTCCCTGTCCGACCGACCCAGGGCGGCATAGGCGTCCCGAATGCACTGGTCGCCGTATTGCCGTTCCAATCGCCGCACGGTGAAATGACCGTGCGCCATTTTCTGGAAATGGGTGATGAACACGACATTCAAGACACTGCCGCTCAACGCGCCGATGACGGGGATGCCCTGGGCTGCCAATTTCTCCGAAACCGGAATGGAAAAATAGGCGGCTATACGGCTGACAAGGGCGATCATGACCGGCGCGCCGCGATCGGCCATGCCCTTCCCCGCCAGATGATTCACGGCTGCCGATACCTGCTGCGCCAGTGCTGCGCGCACGGCGAAATAGCCGGTGTCGGCGGCATCGTCGGCTCGACTGCTTCCACCCAACGCCAGCACTTCGAGACAGGCAACGCGCGTGGCCGCGTCATCCAGCCGTTCGCCTTCTCCACGTGCAATGTCCAGGATGGAACGCAACATGGCCGTGGTGGTGACCGGCAATTCCACCGGCACGCCGGCCAGCCCGAAGAAACCGCCCGCGGCGCCGGTGGCGACGACAGCCAACCGATGCAACACGTCCCGCGAAGCGGCCGGCGCCGATCCGTCCTTCAGGGTGGAAAGCGCGACGCGACATGCCGCATCCATCGAACGGCGCACGGCGCGATCGACCACCCGCCGGGCCGTCGCCGGCAGGCGCTTGTGCAAGACACGCTCCAGCGGTGCACCGGCCAGATTGGCAAGCTGGATGGCGATGCCCGGTTGCTCCAGCTGCTTCCTGGCCCGGCGCAACGCCTCCAGATCGGCAGCGGAAAGTTCGATGTCCGGCGACATGCGGGCGCCCTCGGCGATGACCGGCCCAGCATACCCCGCGATATCGGTCGGCATATGACATGCCGATGAACCGAAGTCCGGCCCAGGGGTTCGGTCTTCGGGGGAATTTTGGGAGCCGGCAACCGGGCGGCTTCGGAGGGGCCGTGGCCATCGCGACCATGGGCCGCCCCTGCAGTGGCGTTGATGAAAATCCGGGTCTTCGAGAGGCCCTCAATCCTTGTCGCAATCGCACCCGTAATCCGGCTCGGGGCCACCGTCGGCGATGAAGGTATCGATGCGCTTTTCCAGCACCGGCAGCGGGACGGAGCCGGTCGACAGCACGGTGTCGTGGAAGGCGCGGATGTCGAACTTGTCACCCAGTGCCTTCTCGGCCTTGTCGCGCAAGCGGCGGATGGTCAGGTAACCCAGCTCGTAGCTGTCGGCCTGGCCGGGCCAGCTGATGTAGCGGTCGATCTCGTTGACGATTTCCAGCTTGCTGAGCGCGGTGTTGTCGGTGAGGTAGTCGATGGCTTTCTCGCGCGACCAGCCCATGTGGTGCACGCCGGTGTCGATGACCAGGCGGCAGGCGCGCCACATCTGGTAGGTGAGGTAGCCGAATTTCTTGTAGGGCGTGTCATAGATGCCCATCTCGTTGCCGAGGTATTCCGAATACAGACCCCATCCCTCGCCGTAGGCCGAGATGTAGCCGTGGCGACGGAAGGCCGGCTGCTTCGCTCCCTCGCTGGCCAGTTCCAGCTGCAGCGAATGGCCGGGATAGCTTTCGTGCAGGGTCAATGCCGGCATGTTGTACAGGGCGCGCGACTTCAGGTCATAGGTGTTGACCAGGTATTCGTGCGCGCCGCCACGACCGGACGTGTAGTAGGGGGCGATGGCGTCGGGCACCGGTACGATGGTGAAGCGTTGGCGCGGAAGATGACCGAAGAATCTGGCCATCTGGCCGTCCACCTGCTTGGTCACCCAGGCGGTCTTGTCGAGCAGTTCCTGCGGCGTCTTGGCGTAGAACCTGGCATCGGTGCGAAGGTATTTGACGAAGGCCTCGAAGTCGCCCTTGAAACCGGCCTCCTTCATCACCTCAAGCATCTGCTTCTTGATCTTGGCCACCTGCTCGAGACCGATTTTGTGGATCTCGTCCGGCGACAGATCGAGCGTGGTGTACTCCAGGATCTGCTGGCGGTAATACGCCTTGCCGTCGGGCATGTCCTCGGCCGCCAGGGTCTTGCGCGCCTTGGGCACGTATTCGTCGCGGAAGAAGCGCAGCAGCTTGGCGTAGGCTGGAATCACCGCCTCGCGAATGGTCTTTGCCGCCTCGGCCTGCAACGCCTCGGCCTGGTCCGCCGGAACGGATCCGGACAGGTGGCGGAACGGCTTGTAGAACGCCGATTCGGTCGGATCGCTGATGTCGGCTACCGTCGCGATGGACTTGTCACGCCCGTCCAGCACGGCGCGCGGCACGCTGAAACCGCGCGCGAGGCCGGCGCGCATGTTGTCGATCTGCTGATCGAAGTAACGCGGAATCTGCCGCATGCGGGCGATGTACTTGCGGTAATCGTCCGCCGTGCGCAGGTTGCCGCCGCCGAGCTCGTAGTGCACGCCGGCCCAGAACGAGGAATCGCTGTTGAACGGCATCTGCCACTGCTTGAACTTCTGGTCGGCGATGCGGTTGGCAATCTGGCGGTGGTAGACGGCGTAGTTGACCTGGTTGTCCGGCGACAGCTCGTCCACCTGCAGCGCGTCCAGCTTTTTCATCACCTGCTGCCAGTAGTCCAGACGCTGCTGCTGACTCTTGGCATCCACCGTGTCCAGGCGGCTGTTGTCGGGCGGCGGCGAGGGCTTGCCGTCCGGCTGCGGCTGACCCGTGCGCCAGGCCCATTCGGCGCTGTAGATGGCCTTGAAGGCATCATCGGCCGTGCCGGCACGGGCCAACGGGGCGACAACCAGGCCGGCCAGAAGCAGGCAGGTGAGCAGGTGTTTCATGATGGCGAGCCTCGCAAAATCCGGCTTCCATGATGGCAAACGCGCGGCGTCGATGACAGCTGGCCAAAGGTCATGGATCGGCGATGCCTTCGGACACCGGTCCGATGGCGGCGAAGTAGGCCGCCAGATTGCGCTCGGGATGATCGTCAAAGGCCTCGCCGGACGGCTCGCACGCGCGCATGCGGTCGGGGCGGAAGTTGCGGAAATCACGGCGCAGACGACACCACGCGCCCAACGTCCACTTGCCGCCCCAAAAGGCCAGGCACAACGGCTCGATGTGGCGCCGGGTGGCCGTACCGGCCTCGTCGGCGTAATCCAGCCGCAACACCTGGCGCGCGTCAATGGCACCGTGCAGGGTGTCGATCAGGCTGGCACGGTCGTGATGGAACGCGTCCTCCCACACCGGCGCGTAGATGCGTGTGTGTTTTGCGCGCTGGCGCAGTTCCGGCGGCAGCACCGCTTCAATTTTCAACATCGCCGTCTGTGCCGATGTGGACAGGCGCCGGCCGGCGAACGCGCGCACGAAGCGCGTGCCCACCACCAGGGCTTCCAGTTCGTCGCGGGTGAACATCAACGGCGGAACGTCCGCGCCCTTGCGCAGCACATAGCCGACGCCGGCTTCGCCCTCGATGGGCACACCGGACCGTTGCAGGTCGGCCACGTCCCGATACACGGTGCGCAGCGACACGCCCAGCGTGTCAGCCAGCCGCCGCGCCGGCAGGGCGGTGCGGCGGCCACGCAGGGCGTGGATGACGAGGAACAGGCGGTCGGCGCGGCGCATGGACGCCTTTTACCACAGCGCGGCCGCCCGTACCCGGCCGCGTCAGCCGACCACGCCTTCCCCGGCGGCCAGGGCGCCGGTCGACAGCCCCATCTCGGCCGCCAAATCCGCGTCGGCGGCCCGCGCGCGCTGCTCGGCCGGACGCGCCATCACGCGCGCGACGTAATCGGCAATCACCGGTGTGTTGTCGACCAGCTTGAACTCGGTCACGAAGCGCAACGCGTTCCCCCACAGCACATCGGCGGCACTGAAGCGCTCGCCGAGCAACCACGGGCCGGCGGCCAGCTGGTCGGTGAGGGTCTTCAGTGTGCTGTCGTAGTCGCCGTAGGGCGACTGCATGCGCGACCCCGGATCACGCTGCATGGCCCGGTCACTGATTGCCGGCTCGAAACAGGCGGCGTAGAACACCATCCAGCGCAGATACGGGCCCCGATCCGGGTCCTCCAGCGTCGGTGCCAATCCGGTATCGCGGAAGCGGTCGGCCAGATGGAGGCAGATGGCCACGGTTTCGGTCACGACCACGCCGTCATGGCGGATCGCCGGCACCTTGCCCATGGGATTGATGACCAGATATTCCGGCGACAGCTGCTCCTGCTTTCGAAAGTCGATGGTGCACAGTTCGTACTCCGCGCCCAGCTCCTCCAGCAGGGCGCGGATCGTGGTGGCGCGGCTGTGCGGATTGTGGAAAAACACCAACGATGAGGTGGTCATGGGTACGGCTCCTTTGGATGAGTGTGTCAGTGTGCGCCACCCATGCTGACAGCCTTGTGTCAGCAGGAACCTGCCTGCAGGCCCCTGCGACGCGCAGCGCGGGTAACAGGCTGGCACGTGATGGTGCGAACGGCGACAATGGGCGCCCTTTCCGTCTTGATGCGAGTGGCCATGAACCCCGTCAGCCTGACCCAGTTTTTGATCGAGGAACGTCGCGCCGGATACGGCAATGCCGAGTTGGGGCAATTGATCGAGGTCGTGGCGCGCGCCTGCAAGCGCATCAGCGTGGCCACCGGGAAAGGTGCGTTGGGCGGCGTGCTGGGCGAGGCCGGCACCGGCAACATCCAGGGCGAGGCACAGAAGAAACTGGATGTGATTTCCAACGAGATCCTGCTCGAGGCCAACGCCTGGGGCGGCCATCTGGCGGCCTGCGCTTCGGAGGAAATGGAACACCCGCAACCGATTCCCGACGCCTACCCCAAAGGCGGCTACCTGCTGTTGTTCGATCCGCTGGACGGCAGCTCCAACATCGACGTGAACATTTCCGTGGGCACCATCTTCTCGGTGCTGAAGCGTCCGACGAGCCACGGCGACAACGTGGAGACGACCGAATTCCTGCAACCCGGCACCGAACAGGTGGCCGCCGGCTACGTGGTCTACGGCCCCAGCACACTGCTGGTGCTGACCATCGGCCATGGCACGCACGTGTTCACGCTGGACCGCGAGGTCGGCAGCTTCGTGCTCACCCGCCGTGACGTGACGATTCCGGAGGAGACCTCGGAATTTGCCGTCAACATGTCCAACCAGCGCTTCTGGGAACCTGAAATGCAGCGCTACGTGGGCGACCTGCTGGCCGGCAGGGAAGGCCCGCGCGGGCGCGATTTCAACATGCGCTGGGTGGCTTCGATGGTCGCCGACGTACACCGCATCCTCACCCGCGGCGGCTTTTTCAGTTACCCGATGGACAGCAAGATCAGCGCCAAGGGCCTGGGTGGCAAGCTGCGCCTGATGTATGAAGCCAATCCCATGGCCTTCATCGTCGAACAGGCCGGTGGTGCGGCCAGCACCGCGCGCCGGCGCATCATGGACATCCAGCCCGACGAACTGCACCAGCGCGTGCCGGTATTCCTGGGCTCGAAGACCGAAGTGGAAGCCGCCGAGCGTTATCACGCCTGACAAACACTTTTGCCCGCAATTTTCTATTCACTAATCCATTCAAAAATATCCATTGATGACGACAATAGATTGATCTTGCGGTATTTTTTCATGGGTATACAATACACTTATTATTCATGAAAATACCTCGCCAAGCATGTTTTCCATGGCTGGCGGGGAGCATCCGCAAGCCATGGCCAACTCGCTGCCGCCCCGCTTGGAGCCGTTACTGACCGCCCTGCGCAAGCAGGGTGTAGCCACAGCGCGCGAACTGACCCGGGCGCTGGATATCAGTCAACCGACATTGTCACGCCTGATTACCCGGGCCGGCGATCAGGTGGTCGCATTGGGCCTGGGCCGGGCACGCCGCTACGCCGCCGCCCACAACGTGCGCGGCTTGGGGCAAAGCTGGCCGCTGTACCGCATCGATCCCGAGGGTCATCCATCCTGGTTCGGACAATTGCGCGCGCTCCACGGTGGTCATTTCCACTTCACTCCCGAAACGGATGTTGCGTGGTTGCGCGGCGAATTTTCACGCGGTCTGTTTCCCGGTCTGCCGTGGTTCATGGAAGACATGCGCCCGCAGGGTTTCCTGGGGCGTCTTTTGGCACACAGGCTCGGTCCCGGCATCGGGCTGCGACGCGAACTGACCATGTGGGACGACGACGACATCGTCACCGTGTTGCTGTTGCATGGCGCCGACCTGCCCGGACAGTTCGTGCTGGGCGAACAAGCACTGGAACAAGCCCTGGCCGGTACCTTCGAGACCGTACCGGAAAACGATCGGCCCCGCGTCTTTGCGCAACGGGCTGATGCCACCATGGTCGGTGAACCCGCCGGTTCTTCCGCGGCTGGCGAGCAACCCAAGTTCACGGCCTGCGTGTGTAGCGCGCAAGGGCATGCACGCCACGTCATCGTCAAGTTCAGCGACCGCACGGAACACAACCCCGTCGCCCGGCGCTGGTCGGATTTGCTGCTGGCCGAGCACGTGGCCAACGGTGTCCTGAGCGTGCACGGCATCGCCTGCGCCGACACATCGGTGCTTGATGCCGGTGGTCGTCGCTTCCTGGAATCGACGCGTTTCGATCGCATCGGCATGCACGGGCGCGCCGGGTTCGTCACTTTGGCCGCCGTCGACGATGCACACCATGGCTTGCGTGACGACTGGGCGAAAGCCGCGCAGCGGCTGGCCGGCAACGGATGGATCACACATCAGGACGCCGACCGCATGACACTCCTGTGGTGGTTCGGCCGCTTGATCGGCAACACCGACATGCATTTCGGCAACCTCGGTTTTCATCTCGACGATAATTTGCCGCTGCGTCTGGCGCCCATCTACGACATGTTGCCGATGCATTTTCGACCTTCGGCCAGCGGCATCTGCCCTCATCGCGGATTCGATCCGCCGCCGCCGCACCCGGAAACCATGCCGATTTGGCAGCAGGCTGCCCGCATGGCGCATGATTTCTGGCATCGTTTGACGGAAGATGCCGCCTTGTCCAGCGATTTCCGGCCATTGGCCAATGCCCAGGCCAAGGCATTGGAAGCGCTCCGGCAACGCTTCGGCCACCGCTGAATGGCCCGGTTTGGCACGCGTCGACCTGACGCTGGAACCAGGCAGCGTGCTCGGTCTGATCGCGCGCAACGGCGCCGCCCGCTGATCTGCAGTCTGTCCATCACCTGCTTCGGCAACGACCGCTCGGCACCCGGACTGTCCACGGATGAGCCACGGCTCATCCGCCAGCGCCCGAACTGGCTGCAACCGGAAGCCGACATCCACGACAGCGGACCCGGTGATCCACGACGCAGCCTGCGCGTGGCGCTCGGCGCCGGCTGGATGCCGCTCACCCGTCGCAGCTATTGGCGACAAACCCTTTATGGCGTACTCGCCATGGCATGCAGCCTGGCGTTTCTCGCCCTCATGACCCACGACGACCCCGAAGTCCGGCACACGCTGTGGCATGTGATGTTGGCTGTTGCCGGCTGGTCCATGCTGGCGATCGGATGCCTGTCATCGCTGTCGCCTTTGCTGGGCTTGCATCGACGCTGGTCCCGGCCCAATGCGGAGCTGCCCTTGCTGGCCCTGCTGCCACACCTGGACAACCCCGCGCGCATCAAGTCCACGCTGTTTGGTGTTTGCCTGCGCTTGCCGGCCATCCGCTGGCTGGCCTGGGTCGTGCTGGCCTGGATCGTGGTGTGCTGGCATCACGGCAACATCACGCTCGATGCCACCGTGGTCATGTCTGCCATGGCCGTTCTGGGCATGCTGCTGATCACGGCCCTGCTGCTGGGCGTGCTGGGCCACCGGCACATCACGCGTTCGGGCATGGTGGTGCTCACCGTGTACCTGTTCCTGTTGTCGCTTTTCAGCGGCGGCTATGCGCTGGCCGTGATGCTCGGTAGCATGGCTTTTTCCGTCGTCGGCGCCATGGCGCTCACCTTGTTCTGGGGACTGCTTCTGGTTCCGCTGTGCCGGTTCATCGTCAACGGTCGTCGACGCTGGCGGCATCAGCCGCATCCGTTCCTGATGCTGGACCCATATTGAATCCCTTTGGGGGGTTTCGAAGAACCGGATACTGGAATCAAGCCGCTCCCGCAAAAAAATCCGGTTTTTCGGGAAGTCCCTTGGGAGCAGCACCCTGACATGTCGTCCGGTTGTCCCTGCCGCGGGCGTGTCGCGCACGCAGGGGGGCTCTCATCAAACCGGCGTGGCCCGGGTTGCGGAAACCTCAGAACAATTCGCCCTGCGGCGACGGCCTGCGTGGGCGAACGAAGCGCGAGCAGTCCAGTGCCAGCGTGCGCGAGCGGGCGAAGCCGTGTTTGCGGCAGGCGACGGCGAAGCGGCGGCGCAGCAGGTCGGCGAACACGCCGCTGCCGCGCATGCGGGTGCGGAAGTCCGGGTCGTAATCGCGGCCGTGGTGCATTTGCCGGATCAGGCTCATGACGTGGTCGGCGCGGTCGGGCACGTGCAGGTCCAGCCATTCGCGGAACAGCTGCTTGAGTTGCCACGGCAGGCGCACCACGGTGTAGCCGGCCATGTTCGCGCCGGCCGCGGCGGCGCGTTCGAGCACGGCTTCCATGTCGCGGTCGTTGAGCGCGGGAATGATCGGCGCCACCAGCACGCCCACGGGCACGCCGGCGTCGGCCAGCGCGGCGATGGCCTTGAGGCGGCGGTGCGGCGCCGTCGCGCGCGGTTCCAGTTTCGCGGCCAGGCGGTTGTCCAGCGAGTTGACCGACACGAACACCTGCACCAGTCGCTCGCGCGCCATCGGCGCCAGCAGGTCCAGGTCCCTTTCGACGAGCGCGTTCTTGGTGACGATGGTGCACGGATGACGGCATGCGGCCAGCACTTCCAGCGCGGCACGGGTCAGGCGCCGGTGTTTTTCGACCGGCTGGTAGGGATCGGTATTGCTGCCGATGTTGATCGGCTGGACCTGGTAACCGGGCTTCGCCAGCTCGGCACGCAGGGTGTCGGCGAGGTTGGTCTTGGCACGGATCTTCGTTTCGAAATCCAGTCCCGGCGACAGGTTGAGATAGCTGTGGCTGGGCCGTGCAAAGCAATAGATGCAGCCGTGTTCGCATCCGCGGTAAGGGTTGAGCGCCTGGTCGAAGCCGACGTCCGGCGAGTCGTTGCGGGTGATGACGCGGCGTGCGCGTTCCGCGCTGACCTCGGTGCGTGGGCGTGGTGCGGCATCGTCCCGAAGCAGGCTCTGCCAGCCGTCGTCCTCGACACGGGCATGCGTGGTTTCGAAGCGTCCGGCAGGATTGGAGGCGGCGCCGCGACCCTTGATGGCTTGCGGAGAAAACGGATCGGGTTGCATGCCGGCAGTATGCCCGCCGGACGTCTCAGGGGGCGCGACGCGCGCCGGATTGCTTTGCGTGACGATCCGGCATATGGATCGCGGCCGCATGGCCGCAGGCACCCATCCCGCCCTCAGCGCCGCAGCAGCCATTTCAGCATGCGCCGAAAGCGCGCGCCGTAGGGGGGATCCAGCAGGCCGACGGCGTTGAAACGCGCCTGATGGAACACCGGTGTCATTCTGGAGAAGGTGCGAAAACCGGTTTCGCCATGGTACGCGCCCATGCCGGAGGCGCCGACACCGCCGAAGGGCAGGTGGTGCTGGGCGATGTGGTAGAGCGTGTCGTTGACGCTGACCCCGCCGGACGCGGTGCGCTCGAGGGTATGTCGTACCCGCGCGCGGTCGGTGTCGAACAGGTACAACGCCAACGGCGACGGACCCGCGCGGACGACATCCAGGGCGTCGTCGAAATGCTCGTAGGGCAACAGCGGCAACAGCGGACCGAAGATTTCCTCGTGCATGACCGCGCTGTCGGCACACACGCCGGTCAGCACGGTCGGTGGCATCCGACGCATCGCGTCGTCATGCGACGTGGCCAGCGGGCAGGCGCGTGCGCCCTCGGCCAGGGCGGTGTCGCGCAGTCGGCACAGGCGCTGATGATGCCGTTCGTCGATCAGGCTGGCGTACTGCCCGGCGCCCGGGAAGCCGGGGTACATGCGCGCGAACGCGCGCCGCGCGATGGCGATGAAGTCCGCCTCGCGGCCTCGCGGCAACAGCACGTAATCCGGAGCAATGCAGGTTTGACCGGCGTTGACGCACTTGCCGCGGACGATGCGTTCGACGGCGTGTCCGAAGCGCGCACCGGGACCGATGATGGCCGGTGACTTGCCGCCCAGTTCCAGCGTGACGGGAGTCAGGTGCGCCGCTGCCGCACGCATCACCTCGCGCCCGACCGCGGTGGAGCCGGTGAACAGTACATGGTCGAACGGCAGCGCGCAGAACACCCTGGCCACGTCGGCATCGCCGCTGACCACGCGCACCGTGCCGTCAGGGAACGCCGCCTCGACCAGACGCGCGAACAGCGCCGAAAAATGCGGCGTGCGTTCACTCATCTTCACCATCACCCGGTTGCCTGCGGTCAGCGCGTCCGTGATCGGCCCCACCGCCAGGTACAACGGGTAGTTCCAGGGCACGATGATGCCTATCACGCCCAACGGCTGCGGCAGCAGTTCGGTGCGCGCGGGCAGAAACCAGGCCCCGGCCGCGCGCCGCCGGGGCCGCATCCAGCGGCGGCCATGACGCAGCGCGTGGCGAATGCCCTGGCGCGCGGGGAACAGTTCCAGCAGGCGCGTTTCCTCGGGCGGGCGGCAACCGAAGTCCCGCGAGATGGCTGTGCAGATGGCCTGGTCATGGTCGCGCAGCAGGTCGAGCCACGCCGTCAGCCAGGCCGCGCGCCGCGACCACGGCGGGCACGGCTCGGCGCGGCAGGCCCGGTGCTGCGCTGCCAGCATGGACGCAAGCGTGTCGGCACGGGTGGCCGCTGCAGCCTCGGAAGGAAGTGTGTTCAAGGGCATGTCGACAGTATTTCATGTCCGGCGCCACACGTCCGCCGGCAGGCCGCGCCTCGCAGCACCACTCGGGTCGGCGTGCCGAAAGCGCCTCCCGCCGCCCTTATGACTTGCGGACATGGGACAGGTGTCGTGTGCGATCCGCACTGGACGGGCTCATGCCTGTTGGCGCAAGGTATAGAGATACCGTCATCCAAGGAGGCAATATGTCCAACGTGTATTCCGTGCCGTCCGATTTCGCGGCCGACGCGTCCATCAAGGCGGCCGACTACGAGCGCCTGTACGAGGAATCCGTGCGCGATCCGGAGGCATTCTGGGCCAAGGTCGGCGAGCGTCTGGACTGGATGAAGAAGCCCACCACGATCAAGGACGTCAGCTACGACCCGGACGACCTGCACATCCGCTGGTATGCCGACGGCGAACTCAACGTGAGCGTCAACTGCCTGGATCGGCAGCTGGCTGAGCGCGGCGACAAGACCGCCATCATCTTCGAGGGTGACGACCCGTCCGAATCGCGCCGCCTCACCTATCGCGAACTGCACGCCGAAGTCTGCCGCTTCGCCAACGCGCTGCGCCACCTCGGCGTGGCCAAGGGCGACCGCGTGGCCATCTACATGCCCATGGTTCCCGAGGCCGCCGTGGCCATGCTGGCCTGCGCGCGCATCGGCGCCATCCATTCGGTGGTGTTCGGCGGCTTCTCGCCGGACTCGCTGGCCGGACGCATCGCCGATTCGGCCTGCAAACTGGTGATCACGGCCGACGAGGGCACCCGCGGCGGCAAGAAGATTCCGCTCAAGGCCAACGTCGACGAGGCGCTGCAGCGCGACGGCACGCGCAGTGTGGAAACCGTGGTGGTGGTGCGCCGCACCGGCGGCTCGGTGAACATCCAGTCGCCGCGCGACCGCTGGTACCACGACCTGATCGACGGCCAGTCCGCGGATTGCCCGCCCGAGCCGATGAACGCCGAGGATCCGCTGTTCATCCTCTACACCTCCGGCTCCACCGGCAAGCCCAAGGGCGTGCTGCACACCACCGGCGGCTACCTGGTGTTCGTGGCCTACACCCACGAAGCGGTGTTCGACCTCAAGGAGGACGACGTGTACTGGTGCACGGCCGACGTGGGCTGGGTCACCGGCCACAGCTACGTGGTCTACGGCCCGCTGTGCAACGGCGCCACCACGGTGATGTTCGACGGCGTGCCCAACTATCCGGACACCAGCCGGTTCTGGCAGGTGGTGGACAAGCACCAAGTGACCTTGTTCTACACCGCGCCGACCGCCATCCGCGCGCTGATGCGCGACGGCGAAGCGCCGGTGAAGAAGACCTCGCGCCAGTCGCTGCGGCTGATTGGCACGGTCGGCGAACCGATCAATCCGGAGGCATGGGAGTGGTATTTCAACGTGGTCGGCGAAGGCCGCTGCCCCATCGTCGACACCTGGTGGCAGACTGAAACCGGCGGCATCATGATCAGCCCTCTTCCGGGCGCCATCGCCACCAAGCCGGGCTCGGCGACCAAGCCGTTTTTCGGTGTGCAGCCGGCCCTCGTCGACACCGAGGGCAATCTGGTCGAGGGTGAAGGCGAAGGCAACCTGGTCATCACCGATTCCTGGCCGGGCCAGATGCGCACCGTCTACGGCGACCATCAGCGCTTCATCGACACCTACTTCAAGACCTATCCGGGCAACTATTTCTCCGGCGACGGCGCGCGCCGCGATGCCGACGGCTACTACTGGGTCACCGGCCGCGTGGACGACGTGATCAACGTCTCCGGCCACCGCCTGGGTACCGCCGAGGTGGAGAGCGCGCTGGTCACCCAGGACACCGTGGCCGAGGCCGCGGTAGTCGGCTGCCCGCACGACATCAAGGGCCAGGGCATCTACGCCTACGTGACCCTGGTAGCCGATGTGGAACCCAGCGAAACGCTACGCGAGGAGCTGATTGCGCAGGTCCGCAAGGAAATCGGCCCGATCGCCAAGATCGACCACCTGCAATGGGCACCGGCGCTGCCGAAGACCCGCTCGGGCAAGATCATGCGCCGCATCCTGCGCAAGATTGCCGAGAACGAGCCGGACAAGCTGGGCGACATCTCCACCCTGGCCGACCCGTCGGTGGTGCAGCGGCTGGTCGATGAACGACTGGTCAAATGATCCTCCCGGTCCGGTGACGAACGCACCGGACCCGTTTCCGCTGCTGTCCCCGTCCGCGGCAACGGAAGAACTGGACGCGACATCCATCCACTTGTGGTGGGTGCCGCGGCAACGCGGCGACGGGCGCGCGCCGCTGCTGTCGATCCTGGCAGGCTACCTGCAAACGACACCGGCGCGGGTGGTGTTGCGCACGGACACGCACGGGCGACCGCGTCTGGCCGCCGCCCACGGGGACAACCTGGCGTTCAATTGGTCGCACAGCGGCGGGCGGGCGGTGGTCGCCGTGGCCCGGCACCTGCCCCGCCTGGGCGTGGACCTGGAATACGTCAAGCCCGGTCGTGACGGTCTGGCCATCGCCCGGCGCTACTTCGCGCCACAAGAGCAGTCGTTGCTCGCGACGCTGCCGGCGACCGCGCGATCCCGCGCTTTCGTGCGTCTGTGGACCGCCAAGGAGGCGCTGCTCAAGGCCCACGGCGCGGGCCTGGCGTTCGGTCTGGATCGCGCGGTGTTCGACCTGGCACCCGACGACCCGCGCATCCGGCAGCTGGATCCGGTGCTCGGCGCGCCGGAGCACTGGCAGCTCGCCCACTGGCCGCTTGCCGGCGACGGTTTTGCGACGCTGTGCTGGCAAGGCGCGACGCGATCGATCCGGCATGTCGTCCCGCGCACCGGCACGGCCGATTGATCATCCGTAACGCGGTGGCGCGCGGCCATTGCAGCGTCATCGGATTTTTTTCCCGGTGGGGTGAACTTTTACCTGGCGGCGCAGTCTATGAAGGTGTTGGTTCTCCCCAACCGTGAATGAAGCCAGGGACGGGTGTGGTTTTTCCTTCAAGTGTTTGGCACGTATCCGTTCCGCGGCTGCGTGCCTTTTCTTTGCCCGCACAGTACCGCCGGCGAGGGCTTGCGTGCCGGTGCTAAAGTCGGCTTTTCCCCAGCGGACGCTTCGTCATGACCCTGCTCAGCGTGAATCTCAACAAGGTCGCCGTGCTTCGCAACGCGCGCGACGAGGGCCAGCCCGATCTCGCCACCGCCGCCCGCGTGTGCATGGATGCCGGCTGCGGCGGCCTCACCGTGCATCCCCGGCCGGATCAGCGTCACATCCGCCCACACGATGTGCGCGAGCTGGCCACGCTCACGCGCGGGCGCGTGGAATACAACATCGAGGGCAACCCGTTTGCCGGCCCGCGCGGTGACTACCCGGGGTTTATGCAGCTGGTACGCGAGGCCCGGCCGACCCAGGTCACCCTGGTACCCGACACCGACAGCCAGATCACGTCCGACCACGGTTTCGACCTGGGTCGCGACCTGTCCGCCCTGGCTGACGTGCTGGAGGAATTGCGCCGCCTGGGCTGCCGCATCAGCCTGTTTGTGGACGCCGGCGCCGACGACGAAAACGGCTTCCGCGCCGCCGCACAAGCCGGTGTGGGCCGGGTGGAAATCTATACCGGCCCGTATGCCAAAGCCTTCCACGACGACGAGGCGGCGGACGCCCTGCAGGCATGCGCACTCACGGCCCGGCGAGCGCACACGGCCGGAATCGCCGTCAACGCCGGTCACGATCTCAATCAGGCCAATCTCGGCGCCCTCAAGCAGGCCATTCCCGGGCTGGCCGAAGTCTCGATCGGCCACGCGTTGATCGCCGAGGCGCTGTATGACGGGTTGGAACCCACCGTGCGCCGTTATCTCGACATTCTGGCGTAACACGCCATCGCCGATGGTCCCTCCGGAAGCGCCGGGTCAAGCAGAGCTTCCCTAAAAAAACGGGCGCCCCGAGGCGCCCGTCAAACGACTTCCCGTTGGTCGCAGCATCAATCGGTATTGACGAACCCGATCTTTTCCATGCCGGCACCCTTGGCGGCGGCGAGAACCTTGGCGACGGTGTCGTACTCGACATTGTCGTTGGCCTCGATCTGAACCTCGGGCTGTTCCTTCTTGGGTTTGGCCGCATAGACGCGAAGCTGCAGCTTCAACGCCTGCTCGCTGACCGGCGTGTCATTCATGAACAACGCGCCGTTGGCCTTGATGGCCAGCTTGATCGGCTCCGGAGGATTATCCGGCGGCTTCACGTTCTCGTTCGGCTGCGGCAAATCGATGCGGATCTTGTGGGTCATCATCGGCGCGGTGATCAGAAAGATGATCACCAGCACCAGCATCACGTCGACCAACGGCGTGACGTTGATTTCCACCATGGGGCCGCCACCGCTGCCGGAACCACCCGTATTGGCATAACTCATTGACGTTACCTCCGATCGCCCCGTCGTCGGGACGGGACGATCCGTTCGCACGGCATGGACACGCGCCCATGGACGTGGCTTGTGGTGCGGTGCCGGGGCGGCGTCATGCGATCGCCACACCCGGCCATTGTTGCCAGACCGGCGCGCATCTTATTCCTTGGACGGCGCGTTGGTCACGAAGCTGATGTGCACCATGCCACTTTCCTTGGCCGTTTCCAGTGCCCCGCGAATGACCTTGTACCGTACCGTCTTGTCGGCGCGGATGTTGATCGGCGGCTGCGGACTCTTCTGTGCCACGACCAGCAGACGCGCACGCAATTCCGCGTCACTCACCGAGGCGTCATCCAGGAACATGGTGCCGTCCTGTTTGACCGCCAGGTCCAGCGGCGTCACGGTTTTCTCGGGTTCATCCGCCTGCGGATCGGCCTGGGGCAAGGTGACCTTGATCTGGTGCGACGACAGGGGAGCCGTGATCATGAAAATGATCAGCAGAACCAGCATCACGTCCGCCAGCGGCGTGATGTTGATTTCGGCATTGGTCCCTCCGCCGTCGCTGTTTCCGACACTCATACCCATGGGTCAGACCTCACTTGCTGGTTTCGCCGACACGTGAACCCGTGGCGAAGAAGTCGTGCAGGTCGTGGGCAAACTCGTCGAACTGGGCGTAGGTCAGGCGGTTGGAGCGCACGAAGAAGTTGTAGGCCAACACCGCGGGAATGGCCGCGAACAGACCGAAGGCGGTCATGATCAGGGCCTGGCCGACCGGGCCGGCCACGGCGGTGATGGACGCTTCACCGGCGGCACCGATGCTGGTCAGGGCGTAGTAGATGCCGATAACCGTACCCAGCAGACCGACAAACACGGCGGCCGAACCGACAGTGGCCAGCACGGTGAGACCGTTTTCCAGCTTCAGGCTTTCGCGGGCCACCGACTGGCGCAGGGCACGATCGATGAACTCGGAACGGTTCAGCGATTCGGCCAGCTTGCCGGCGTCGGAACGCTGGTGGTGGGCCGCGGCGGTGGCGCAATCCAGGGCGATCTTGGAAAACGGCTCGCTGCGCGGCTGCTCTTCCATGGCGCGGATGGAATCCTGGGCCGAACCGGCGTCCCAGAAGGCACGGATCACCTTCTCGGCACGCGAACGTACCATGGTGTTACGGATCAGATTGGCGATGATGTAGTACCACGACATCACCGACATGATGCACAACACGATGAACACGACCCAGTCCGGCGTCGACATCTCGTGAATGAAGCTGCTGAAACCGATCTGCTGCAACGCTTCGGCGTTGGAGCCCCCGGTACCCTGCGCGCCGGTGGCCATATCACTGGTGTCTTGAAAAAACATAACTCTACCCTTGGGAAGTCAAGCTGTTGGTAACCAGGTGGCGGATCGCCACCGGCGATTACATCTGATTGAGGTTGAAGGTGACCGGCACGCGAGCCCAGCCCTTGTAGGGGACGCCGTCACGTGTACCGGCGTTGAAACGCCATTTCTTGGCAGCCTGGATGGCCGCACGATCCAGCTCGCGGTAACCGCTGGACTTGTCCACTTTCACCTCCACCGGGCTGCCGTCGGTATCGACGAGAACCAGCAGCACCACGGTGCCCTGATGGCGCATGCGGACGGCCTGCGGCGGATAGCGCGGTGGATTGCGTTGCCGGTAGGACAGGTCGCTGCTCGGCGCGATGTCCTGCGGCGGCGCCGGAGGGGCCGGCGGCGCCGGTGGCGGCGCGGCGGTCGCCATTGCCGATTCTTCCTGCACCGGCGGCGGCGGCGCCGGCGGTGGCGGCGTCGGCGGCGGCTTGACCATCTTGATGATCTTCGGCGGCGGCTGCTTGGGCGGCTCCGGCGGCGGCGGCGGCGGTGGCGGTGGTGGCGGTGGCGGCTGGATGAAGTTCACCTGCACCACATGCTCTTTGTCTTGCTGCTTCGCCTTGGGCGGTGCAGCCGGAGCAAGGATCATCATGAAAGCGCCGGCATGGAGGGCAATGCAGCCCGCCAACGCCCAGGTGCGCTTCCAGTTGAAGCCTTCGCTTCCGCTTCTGTATGTACTCGAGGCCATCAGTTACACATACCAGTCAAATACCAGATTCGGTACCCATTGCCGAGTCAACTCAAACTCTACGGGAAAGAGGGGGAATCAAGCTGAACGGAAAACGGGAAGTGATTCACACTACACCAGCGCCGAAGGTTTGTATAGCGCCCATGCAGAATCGTCAATTATCCCCTGTGAGGGGGAAACCCTTGCTGCATCAGTAACCTGACTTCTTCAGCCAATCCTGTGCTTCGGCGCGGGTCTCCGGATCCTCGGCGGCTTTTTGCATCGCCTGCACCGCGGCGGCCTTGTTCTTCATGGCGCGCTCGGCCTTGGCCACGACCATCCAGGCCTTGCCCTTGTGCTTGGTGCCCTTGGCGATGGCCTGCTTGGCCGCGTCACGCGATGCCGAATACTGACCGGCATTGCCTTCCAGCTGGCCGATGCGCAGCTCCGCCTCGCCGTCGTTCCCGGTCTTGGCGGCCTGCTTGAACTCATTCAGCGCCGCGCTGGTGTCGCCACCGACCAGGGCCGCGTTGCCACGCAGCATGTAGTAGTCGTGGTCGGCTTTGACGACGCCCTTGCTCTTGCCCTCGTCCAGCACTTGCACCGCCTTGTCGGCGAACGGCTTGGGGTCGGAGTCGGCATTCTGGCCCGCCATCAGGTACAGCTTGGCCATGTTGGTGTAGCTGCTGGCGTCGGTGAGTTCGCCCTTGCTGCGGGCGTCCTCCATCAACTTCAGCGCCTCGTCGTACTTGTTGGCCTGCATCAGCAACACGATCAGATTGTGCCGCGTGGGGGCGTCATTGGGGTTCTCGGCCAGCTGTTTCTTGGCCATTTCGATGGCCTGGTCGCCCTGCCCGGTCTCGGCGTAGCTGGCGGCCAGGACCTGATTCCAGCTTTCCTTGGGCTGGTCGGTCATCGACTTGGCCTTGTTGATGGCCGTGATCGCTTCCTGGTACTTGCCCAGACGATAGTCGAGGACGCCTTCCAGACCGTAGGAGTCGGCGGTTTCACGCTGGCCTTCGCTGCGCCATTTCTGCAACGTCTGCAGGGCCTGGTCGTCCTGCTTGTCGGCGGCGTAGAACTGGGCGAGTTCGTACATCAGGTCGAAATAGGTGTCGTTCGGCATCACGCCGATGTCCAGCGCCTGTTTCAGCGTGTCGATGGCACCTTTCACGTCCTGATTGTTGTACTGCATGTTGGCCAGGCCCTGCAGGGCCATGACACGCACGTACTTGCTCTTGCTGCCGGACCCGTCGGCCAGCGGCTGCAGGATCTGCTTGGCAGTGGCCTCGTCCCCGGCGTTGACCGCATCCAGCCCCTTGTTGAGGTTGTCGGCGTCCTTCTGCTTGGTGAGGTCCAGCTTGGGCGCCTTGCGCTTCGCGTTGGGGTACTTCGACTCCTGCTTCTGGTCTTTCTGGTCCTGTTTGGCGGGGGTGGGGGCCGGATTGGCAAGCACCGTGCCGCTACCCGTGATTACCAGCGCCAGCGCCACGCCGGCCAGCATCTTCGACATCGATCCCAGCTTCATTGCCTACCTCGTCAGTTCGGTCACCGTGCCGCTGGCACGTGGGGGAGTTTTCGAGACTACCTCCATGTGGCCCTGAATCTCAAGTCGCGGATCGGGCTTCCCTGACGCCTCCGTGTCGGCCACAAGACACCGCGGACCATCGAACGCGGTGTCTTCGCATGCGATTCAACGGTACATCGCCGTGCGTGTCGATGCATCCGCGCGGATGCGGGGAAGCGCGTCCATCGCAGGTTTTCTGCACTCAAATATCCAGGTTGGCCACTTTCAAGGCATTGGTTTCAATGAAATCGCGGCGCGGTTCGACGGCCTCGCCCATCAACATCGAGAACATGCGGTCGGCGGCCACGGCATCCTCGATGCCCACTTGCAGCATGCGCCGCGTATCGGGGTTCACCGTGGTATCCCAGAGCTGTTCCGGATTCATCTCGCCGAGGCCTTTGAAGCGCTGGATGCTGCGCCCTTTCTTGGCCTCGTCCATCAGCCACTGGCGTGCCTGGCCGAAACTGGTGATGCCGCGCGAGGCGTTGCCACGGCGTACCTCGGCACCGTCCTGAATGAAGCCGGAAAGGGCCCGTGCGACCACCATGATGGGCTCGAAATCGGCACTTTCGAAGAATGGCCGTGAAAGCACCCAGGTGTGCTCCAGACCGTGCTGACTGCGAGTGACGACGAGCGCCGGCGGCTGCTCACCGGCCTCCGGACGATACTCGAAGCGGAAATGCGGCTTGCCCAGCCCCTCGTTGGCCAGACGCGAAGCCAGTCCGGATGTCCACTTTGTGAGGTTATCCGGATCCGTCCATTGTTCGGGCTCCAACGGCGCATGTTCCAGCATGGCGGTCCACACGGCGGGATCGCAGCGCTGGCTGAGATGGCTGATCTGGTCCAGGGCGTCCTGATACTGGTGCAACAGGGTTTCCAGCGCCTCGCCGCCCACCGGCGGCGCATCCGGGCTGTACTGCAATGCCGCGTTGTCCACGGCGCTGGAAATGAGGTAGTCGTTGAGCGCCGCGTCGTCCTTCAGGTACAGCTCCTGCTTGCCCTGCTTGATCTTGTACAACGGCGGCAGGCCGATGTAGACATGGCCGCGTTCGATCAGCTCCGGCATCTGACGGTAGAAAAAGGTCAGCAGCAGCGTGCGGATGTGCGAGCCGTCGACATCGGCATCGGTCATGATGATGATGCGGTGATAGCGCAACTTGTCGGGATCGTACTCGTCCTTGCCGATACCGGTACCCAGCGCGGTGATCAGGGTGCCCACCTCGGCCGAGGACAGCATCTTGTCGAAACGCGCCTTTTCGACGTTGAGGATCTTGCCCTTCAGCGGCAGCACGGCCTGGGTCTTGCGGTTGCGACCCTGTTTGGCCGAGCCGCCGGCCGAATCGCCCTCGACCAGGAACAGTTCGGACAACGCCGGATCCTTTTCCTGGCAGTCGGCCAGTTTGCCCGGCAGACCGGCGATGTCCAGCGCACTCTTGCGGCGGGTCAGCTCACGCGCTTTGCGCGCCGCCTCGCGGGCACGCGCTGCATCGACCACCTTGGAGGCGATGATCTTGGCTTCATTGGGGTGTTCGAGCAGAAAATCGGACAGGCGTTCGTAAACGACCTGGTCGACGATGCCCTTGACCTCGCTGGAAACCAGCTTGTCCTTGGTCTGCGAGGAAAACTTCGGATCCGGCACTTTGACCGACAGCACCGCAATCATGCCTTCGCGCATGTCGTCGCCGGAGGGGGAGACCTTGGCGTGCTTGGCCAGCCCTTCCTTCTCGATGTAATTCTGCATGGCGCGGGTCAACGCCATGCGGAAACCGGTGAGATGGGTGCCGCCATCGCGCTGCGGAATGTTGTTGGTGAAGCAGAACATGGTTTCCTGGTAGGCCTCGGTCCACTGCATCGCCACTTCCACCACCACGCCCTCGTTCTCGGCACTGAGGCTGATGACGTTGGGATGCAGGACCGCCTTCATCTGCGCCACATGCTCCACAAAGGAACGGATACCGCCCTCGTAGGCGAACACTTCCTGGCGCTCGTCACGCTCGTCGTTGAGCTCGATGCTGACCCCGGAGTTGAGAAACGCCAACTCGCGCAACCGCTTGGCCAGGATGTCGAAATGGAACTCCACCTGGGAAAACGTCTCGCGGCTGGGCAGAAAACGCACCACCGTGCCGCGCCGGTCGGTCGGCCCGACCACGCGCAGCGGCGCCAGCGGCTCGCCGTCGGCGTATTCCTGCCGGTGTTCCTCGCCGTTGCGATAGATGGTCAGCCACAGATGCTCGCTGAGCGCGTTGACCACCGACACACCCACGCCGTGCAGGCCGCCGGACACCTTGTAGGAGTTGTCGTCGAACTTGCCGCCGGCATGCAGTACCGTCATCACCACCTCGGCGG
Organism: uncultured Rhodanobacteraceae bacterium; assembly: GCA_964566965.1. Classification (GTDB taxonomy): domain Bacteria; phylum Pseudomonadota; class Gammaproteobacteria; order Xanthomonadales; family Rhodanobacteraceae; genus Oleiagrimonas. The sequence goes on along the minus strand of CAZMKO010000004.1, from coordinate 19,234 downwards.
TGGAACGCCCCTCTTCCGGGTGCATACCCACGGGAATGCCGCGGCCGTTGTCACTGATACTGGCCGAACCGTCGGCGTGCAGGGTGACGATGATGCGATCGCAATGTCCCGCCAGGGCCTCGTCGATGGCGTTGTCAACGACTTCGAACACCATGTGGTGCAGGCCGGTGCCGTCGTCGGTGTCGCCGATGTACATGCCCGGGCGCTTGCGCACCGCCTCCAATCCCTTGAGAACCTTGATGCTGCTGGAATCGTAGCCGTTGTCGCCGATTGTCGTCGTCATGAACGTGCCTCACGCGCGCCGAACGGCGCGGATAGTCGGATATATACCGACCATCATAACATTTCCGCCCCGCCCGCCCGCGCGGTCATGAGCCACTCCCGGTGGCGCGAACCCGTACCGCCCCGGGTTGCCCGGTCAGCACTTTTCCAGTTCAGTCGGCGGCCGCCGGTGTGACGTGGTCATGTTCCACGTGGAACGTCGCGACCTGTCCCGACGGGATGACGTCCGGCCGTTCGGTGCCGGTGATGAATACCTGGGCATCGGCTTCCAGCAACTGCTCCACCACGGCGGACCGGTGAACAGCGTCAAGCTCCGAAGCCAGATCATCCAGACATATCACCGGCCATTCGCCATGGTCGTCCGCAAACAGTCGGGCCTGGGCCAAATGACAAGCCAGAGCACACAACTTTTCCTGCCCTCGCGACAAATGCTCGCGCTGCGGTGCGTGTTCGAACACAGGCCGCCAATCCGCGCGATGTGCGCCGACGGTACTGTGGCCACGGTCCCGATCACGGTCCCGGCGATCCGTCAGCGCATCGGCCAACGCCAGTCCGGCCTCCCAGCCGGGGCGGTACGTGACCGCCACCCGCCCCAGTTCCGGCAGGAATCGTTCGGCAATATCTTGCAGCACCACTTCAAGCCGCTGCAGGTACCGCCGGCGCCAGGCATCGATACGATCGCCGACCTCCCCCATCTCGACTTCCCAGGGAGTCAGTACCGCATCGGGTACCGGACTGGGTTGTCGCAACAACGCATTGCGTTGCTTCAAGGCCCGCCGATAGCGTTGCCACCATGCCAGGAAGCGATGTTCCACGTGGAACACGCCCCAATCCAGGAAACGACGGCGCTCGTCCGCGGCGCCTGCCACGAGCGCGTGACTGCCGGGCTCGAAACACACCACCGCGCCGTGCTGGAACAAATCACCCAGCCGGCTTGCCGACACACCGTCGACACGCGCATGCCAGCCATCGGGACCATGCCCCAGGCCAAGTCGCCGCGTCCGGCCGTGCGACACGATTTCTCCGTAAATGTGCATGCGTTCGACACCGCGCTGCTTCATGACGTCACGCGGGCCACTGCGGAACGATCGGGCGTGCGAGAGCAGATAGGCGCTTTCCAGCACACTGGTCTTGCCGGCACCGTTTGGCCCCAGCAACAGGTTGATGCCCGCCGCAGGCGCGATGTCGACGGCCTGCAGGCAGCGCACCCCCTCGATCCGCAAACGTTGAAACCTCACTGGCAGGCCTCTGCAAGGGAAACAAAACGCCGGAACCCGTGGCGGCGTTCCGGCGTCGATGATGGCACATGGCCCGTGCGGAGAACCGTCAGAGCCTGAGCGGCATGATCACGTGCCGTACCGAGGTGTCGTCACCGCCCTGCACCAGGCAACTGGATTGCGCGTCGCGCAGATGAACGCGCACGTTGTCATGCGGCAGCGCCGCCAGCGCGTCCATGAGGTAACCCACATTGAAGCCCACCGACAAGTCGTCGGCGCGGGTATCGGCCTCCAGTTCCTCCACCGCTTCTTCCTGCTCCGGGTTGTGCGCGATCAGGCGCAACACGCCCGGACTGACCTCCAGCTTGACGCCGCGATATTTTTCGTTGGACAGAATCGAAGCACGCTGCAACGCCATGCGCAGCACGTCACGCGGCAATTCCACCGTCTTGTCGGCCCCGATGGGAATGACCGCCTCGTAATCGGGAAAACGACCGTCGATCAGCTTGGACGTGAACACGACATTGCCGCGGCTGACACGCAAATGATTGCGGCCGAATTGCAGTTCCACTTCTCCCTCACCGCTTTCGAACAGCCCGGCCAATTCGGTGACGCCCTTGCGCGGAATGATCAGCTGGCGCCGGTTGTCGGTGCCGGTGGCGACCTCGGTTTCCGCCAGCGCCAGGCGATGACCGTCGGTGGCCACGCAACGCAACGAACCGGCATCCAGCTCCAGCAACATGCCGTTGAGGTAGTACCGCACGTCCTGGTTGGCCATCGCGAAGGCGGTGCGGTCCATGAGGTTCTTCAGTACCGCTTCGGGCACCGTGATCCGGTCGATGACTTCGATCTCGTCCACGGTCGGAAACTCGCTGGCCGGCAGCGTCGAAAGCGTGAAGCGGCTGCGTCCGGCCTGCATCTGGATGCGGTCACCGTTGAGTTTCAGCTTGATGCCTGCGCCATCCGGAAGCGCCCGCACGATGTCGAACAGCTTCCGGGCCGGAATGGTGATCTCGCCGTCCACCATGTCCTCGGCCTGCACCGAGGCCACCATCTCGACCTCGAGGTCGGTACCACAGAACGACACCGTGTCCTGTTGCGCCTTGACCAGAAAGTTGGCCAGTACGGGCAGCGTCTGCCGGCGTTCGATGACGCCGACGACTTGTTGCAGCGGTTTGAGCAGTGCTTCTCGTTGAATGGCGAATTGCATGATTCGTGCCCCTTCGGTCCCGAGCCCTTCTTCCTGTTTTTCTTATGGAAGAAATAGTGGTGGTAGTAGTGCCTGTGGATGAGTGAATATGGTCTAAAATATCTTTAAAATCAACAATATGACTTCGCTTTCCCGATGTGTGGCATGGCGGGGAAGATGTGCGTGGATTGTGGATAACCCGGCCATCGAAAACATTCCACCAGTTGTCCACAGCTTTTGTTCAGCTTGTCCGTCGGCATGTTCAACCCGTAAGTATACGGATCAGCTGTTCCCAGTCCTGTTTCATGCGCACATCCTGTTCCATCAGCTTGCGGATGGTGCGGCAGGCGTGCAATACCGTGGTGTGGTCGCGCCCGCCGAAGGCCTCGCCGATTTCGGGCAGGCTGTGTTCGGTCAGTTCCTTGGCCAGGGTCATGGCCATCTGTCGCGGTCTCGCCAGCGAGCGCACGCGGCGTTTGGACAGCAGGTCCGACAGTCGCACCTGGTAGTAGTCGGCCACCGTCTTCTGGATGTTGGGAATGGTCACCGCCATGGCATGCGTGCTGAGCAGGTCGCGCAGCGTTTCCTGGGCGAAATCGGCGGTGATCGGGCGGTTGAAGAAGTGCGCGCGCGCGGCCAGCGTGTTCAGGGCGCCTTCCAGATCGCGTACGTTGGAACGGATGCGCTTGGCCAGCAGCATGGCGACATCCTCGGGCATGTCCATGGCCTTTTCGTGCGCCTTGGAAAGCAGGATCGCGGCGCGGGTCTCGAAGTCCGGCGGTTCGATGGCCACGGACAGGCCCCAGCCCAGACGCGATTTCAGGCGCGGCTCCAGCTTGTCCACTTCCTTGGGGTAGCGATCGCAGGTGAGGATGATCTGCTGCTTGGACTCGAACAACGCGTTGAAGGTATGAAAAAACTCCTCCTGCGTGGTGTCCTTGCCGGCGAACAGCTGGATATCGTCGATCAGCAGTGCGTCGACCGAACGGAAGCGGCGCTTGAACACGTCCATGTTCTTGGCGCGCAGGGCTTCGATCATGGCGCTGACAAACTGCTCCGAACGCAGGTACAACACCTTGAAATCCGGGTTGTGGGTGCGCATCAGGTTGCCGGCGGCGTGCATCAGGTGGGTCTTTCCCAGCCCCGTGCCGCCGTACAGCAACAGCGGGTTGTAGGCGCGGCCGGGGTTTTGCGCGACCTGCATCGCGGCGGCCTTGCCAAGCTGGTTGGACTTGCCCTCGACGAAGGTCTCGAAGGTGTAATGCGGATCGAGATGATGCGCATGGGGCGCGGCGGCGGGCTTGCGCGGCGCGCGCGGCGACGCCGCCGCCACGCGGGTGCCGGCGCGCTCCGCGGCCGAACCGACTTCGATGCTGACTTCCAGCGGATGCCCGGCCAGATGCCCGAGTACTTCGCCGATGCGCGGCAGATAGTCGCTGCGCACGGTGTCGACAATGTAGTCGTTGGGAGCGAACAGGCGCACGCCTTGCCCGTCCTCGCGCGCCTGCAGGGGCATCAGCCAGGCATGCAGATCCTCGGCCTTGAACTCGCTTTCCAGATGCTCAAGGCAACGCCGCCAAAGATCGCTCATGTATGCTCGACTCCCGAACGTCGGCCACAGCCGCCTGTGGCTGGCGCGCGCGGCGAAGACCGACAAAAAACAACGGATAATGTGGTCGCTCCAGTCTAGCAGGTCGTTCCCGGCGCCCGCCCGGGTCCGTTGTGTCACGAGGTCGCGTGGCGGTTTGACGCCGCGCGGCTTGACTTGCCTGTGGCAGGCGTCGATAATTTCGCTCTTTTCCCTACCATTCATTGACAGGAGAGGGCCATGAAGCGGACCTTCCAGCCCAGCAATCTCAAGCGCGCCCGTACCCACGGCTTCCGCGCCCGCATGGCCACCGCCGACGGTCGCAAGGTGCTCAAGGCGCGTCGTGCCAAGGGCCGCAAGCGCCTGATCCCCTGATCGCGGGCGGGTTTCCCGCGTGACCATGGTCGGCGCCGGATTGCCGCGTGACGCCCGTCTGCGGCAGGCTGCCGATTTCGCCGCCCTGCGGCACGCCACCGGGCGTGCGCGCGGGCGTTTTTTCATGTTGCGGTATGGCGTCGGCCTGGCCGGCACCGTGCGTATGGGCATGGCCGTGTCGCGGCGCGTGTCGCCGCGCGCGGTGGAGCGCAACCGTATCAAGCGCCAGATCCGCGAGAGCTATCGCCGGCGCCGTGCGGCGCTGCCGCCGGTCGACATCCTGGTGATCGCTCATCGTGACGCCTGCGGCCAGCCCGCCAGCGTGTTGCGCCAGGATCTGGAAGCCCTGTGGTCGCGCGTGAAACCATTGAAGGACACGCCAGCGACCGGCACAATGAAGGATTGACCTCGCCCATGCCGCGCCCGCGTGGCATGGGTCATGTCGTGCCCGTCAACGAGGCCGCCCGCGACGCGGGACGGCCGCCACCACCCGCCGTGGTGCCACCGGATTTGCCGTTGTGATGAACCAAACGCGTTCGTTCCTGATTCTCGCACTGTGTTTTGTTGCCTACCTGCTGTTCAACCAGTGGATGAGCGACTACCACCAGCCGCCCGCCGCACCCGCGTCCACCGCCACGGTGGCCGTCGCCGGCAGCGCGGGGGTTCCCGACGCGTCCGCGCCGGCCGACACCACGACAGTGGATGACGCCACGGCCGCCACGGCCGCCGGCCACGGCAAGCTGATCACCGTCACCACCGACGTGCTGCGACTGGACATCGACACGCGCGGCGGCACCGTGGTCGGCGCCGATCTGCTGAAGTATCCGCAGCGCCTGGATTCGGACCGCAGCGTGCGTCTGCTGGACAACACCTCCACGCATTTCTACGAGGCACAGAGCGGCCTGATCGGTGTCGACGGCAACCCGGCGCCGAACCACAAGAGCCCGTTCCGGGCCGAGAAGGATGCCTACACCCTGGCACCGGGCCAGGATCGCGTCGCCGTGCGTCTGGAGTGGACCGATCCCAGCGGCGTCACCGTGACCAAGGTCTACACCCTCAAGCGCGGCAGCTACGACATCGGCGTCGAGCAACAGATCAGCAACCACGGCCAGGCGACCTGGCACGGTCAGGCCTACCGCCAGCTGGAACGCGTCGAGCCCCCCGAGGGCGACTACGGCAACTTCCTGCAGCGCTATTCGGACCAGTCGCGCTACAGCTTTTTCGGCGCGGCCTGGTATGGCCCGGACAAGAAGTTCAACAAGATCAAATTCGACGACTTCAAGGACCACCCGCTGGCCAGCGATGGCCAGCGCGGGCGCGAGGTCACCGGTGGCTGGCTGGCCATGGAACAGGCCTATTTCGTGGGCGCCTGGCTGCCGCCGGAAAACGAAACCAACACCTTCTCCACCCTGGCGCTGGACAAGGGGGGCAGTCCGCATTACCTGATCCGCGGCATCGGGCCGGTGCTGAACGTGGCTCCGGGCGCCAGCAACAGCAGCACCGCACGCCTGTATCTGGGCCCCAAGGTGCCCGACGAGCTGAAGAAGGTCTCGCCCAGCTTCGACCTGGCGCTCAACTACGGCGCCATGACCGTGGTCGCCCGTCCGCTGCACTGGATCCTGTCGCAGCTGCACGGCATCACCGGCAACTGGGGCTGGGCCATCATCCTGCTGGTGCTGCTGATCAACGGCGCCTGCTACAAGCTGTACGCCATGCAGTACCGCTCGTCCGCCCACATGCGTCGCCTGAAGCCGCGCATGGATGCCCTGAAGGAGCGTTACGGCGACGACAAGCAGAAACTGCAGCAGGCCACCATGGAGCTGTACAAGAAGGAGAAGGTGAACCCGGCCGCCGGCTGCCTGCCGTTGCTGATCACCATTCCCATCTTCTTCGGCCTGTACGAGTTGCTGCGTGAGAGCGTGGAACTGCGCCAGGCACCGTTCATCGGCTGGATCCAGGACCTGTCTGCGGCCGATCCGTACTTCGTATTGCCGATCATCTACGCCCTGGTGATGCTGGTGCAAAGCTTGACCATGCCCATGACCCCGGGCATGGATGGCACCCAGCAGAAGATGATGCGCTTCATGCCGGTGGCCATGGCGGTGATCTTCGCGTTCTTCCCGTCCGGCCTGGTGCTGTACTACTCGGTCAGCGCGCTGTGCCGCATCGCCATCCAATGGTGGGTGTACCACCAGGTGGACAAGCAGGAAGCGCGCAAGAAGGAAGTCAAGGCCTGAGCGGCGTGACGCCGCCTGTCGCATGAGCGCCACCGACACCATCGCTGCCGTCGCCACCGCTCCCGGAGCGGCCGGCGTCGGTGTGGTGCGAGTGTCGGGGCCGGCCGCCACGGCCATCGCCGAGCAGCTTCTCGGGCGCACGCCGACGCCGCGCCATGCGCATTTCGTGCGCCTGCGCGATGCTGCCGGCGAGATCATCGACGCCGGCCTGCTGTTGCATTTCCCGGCGCCGGCCTCGTTCACCGGCGAGTCGGTGCTGGAACTGCAGACCCATGGCAGCATCGTGGTCCTGGACCAGGTGCTGCGGCGCACATGTGAACTGGGGGCGAGACTGGCCCGGCCCGGTGAATTCAGCGAGCGCGCCTTCCTCAACGGCAAGCTGGACCTGGTGCAGGCCGAAGCCGTCGCCGACCTCATCGCCGCCCAGTCCGGGCAGGCGGCACGCGCGGCCCAGCGTTCCCTGCAGGGGGCGTTTTCGCAGCGTGTGCAGGCATTGCTTGCGGCGCTGGTGGCGTTGCGCGTGCACATCGAGGCGGCCATCGACTTCCCCGAGGAAGAAATCGATTTTCTGGCCGACCCGGCCATTGCCGCGCAAATGACCGACTTGCGGGAAGGTCTGGACCGCCTGCTGCGGCAGGCGCGGCGCGGTGTGCGTCTGGCCGACGGCCTCAGCGTGGCCCTGGCAGGCCGGCCCAATGTCGGAAAATCCAGCCTGCTCAATGCACTGGCCGGGGACGACCGCGCCATCGTCACGGCCACGGCCGGCACCACGCGCGACGCTTTGCGTGAAATGCTGGATCTCGACGGCGTGGGGCTGGAACTGATCGATACCGCCGGCCTGCGCGAAAGCCGCGATGAGATCGAGCGGGAAGGCGTACGCCGGGCGCGCGCGCATCTGGCCCGCGCCGATCTGGCATTGCTGGTCACCGACGCTGACCACGCCGACACCGATCTGGCCTTGCTGGCTGATCTTCCCGACACCACGCCGCGCCTGGTGGTCGTGAACAAGATCGACTTGACCGGTACGGATCCTGCCGAGCGCGAGCAGGGCGGCACGCACTGGCTGTGGCTGTCGGCGAAAACCGGTGCCGGCCTGGAGCGGCTGCGGGCGCGCCTGAAACACCTGGCCGGTGCCGATGTCCTGGCCGAGAACGGCACGTTCAGCGCGCGCCGGCGCCATGTCCTGGCCCTGGAACGCACCGCGGCCCATGTCGAGGCCGCCGACCGCACCCTGCGTGACACCCGCGCCGGCGAGCTGGCCGCCGAGGAGCTGCATCAGGCGCAGCAGGCGTTAGGCGAAATCACCGGTGCGTTTTGTCCTGATGATCTGTTGGGGGCGATTTTTTCCAGCTTCTGCATCGGCAAGTGACGCGGGCGTTCAAAACTGGATGGCCGCGCACCTGTCATGGCCCTGGCCCGCCCGGACAATCGGGGCTGAAGCCCCTCCCACAAGGGGTTCATGACGCTCCAGACGCACACCTCAAGGGCATGGTTTTGATGAACATCCCGGTTTTTCGAGGTGCCCTGTGGGAGCAACGTCAGTCGCGACAGCCCATGGCGGCGCCCGGTCATCCCTGCCGGCACCGGTTCGATCACGGATCGCGTGACAGGCCGGCGTTTTCCAGGGCTTCGAGATAGTCCTGCCAGTTGGTCTCGAGGTGACGACCCAGATCCAGCAGCGTGGACCAGGTGTAGATGCCGCTGTGGTGGCCGTCGTCGAAGTGCAGAAGAATGGCGTAGTTGCCCATCGGTTCGATGGCGCGGATGTTGACCTCGCGCTTGCCGGCCACCAGCACGCGTTGCGACGGGTGATGGCCCTGCACCTCGGCGCTGGGCGAGTGCACGCGCAGGTATTCGCATGGCAGACGGTAGCGCTCGCCATTGTCGAAGGCCACTTCGAGTGCGCGCGAGGCGTGGTGCAACTGGATGTCGACGGGACGCGGGAAGGTGTCGGTCATGACGGCGGCCGGATCAGGAGCCGTGGCCACGGCCGTCGTCACTGTGATCCAGTGGCGGGGCGGTGCCGGCCACGGCGGCCAGGGCATCGGCATAAGGGTCGTGCATGGTCACGGTGGAAATCTCGTCCCAGGCGAAAAACGACGGCTCGCGCAGCCAGGTGGCGTCGGCGTCGATTTCCTGCAGGTTGAAACCGTCGTCGTCCGATCCCAGCAAGCGCCCGACGTAGCACACCGCCTCGTCGTCCTCGCTGTCCACATGCACGCTGAGCACGTCGGTGCGCCGGCCGGCGGCGGCCACGACGTCGTTGACCGCGTCCAGCGGAAATTCGCAGGGCAGTTCCGGTACCACGTTTCGGATCGCCAGCGCCTTCTCGATGAAACCGTGATGCGCCTCGGGCGCTTCCAGTTCGGTGATGTCGCGATGGCGCATGGCATACAGGCCCTCGTCGGCAAGATTGTCGCCGATGATGCGCAACAGGAAGAATTCGCGGCCTACCCCGCCGATGTAGCCGCAGAAACTGCCCTGCTCCAGCCGTCCGCGCCACAGGCGCACCAGCTGCCGTTGTTGTTGTGCCTGGCGCAGGCGGGCACGGGCTCCGCGTGCGCCGAAGGGAATGATCTTGCCCATGGTCGAGTCATTTTGCCATGTATGGGTGACCGCGATAGGGACCTGTCACAGGATGTAGCGGCTGAGGTCCTCGTCGTGGGCCACGGCATCCAGGTTGCGGTCCACGAATTCGGCGTCGATGGTGTAGGTCTGGCCACTCTTGTCGGCCGCCTCGTAGGAGATGTCCTCCAGCAGGCGTTCCATGACCGTGTGCAGCCGTCGCGCACCGATGTTCTCGGTGGTCTCGTTGACCTGGTGGGCGGTTTCGGCCAGGCGGTCGATGCCGGAGTCGGTGAACTCCAACGTCACGCCCTCGGCCGACAGCAGCGCCGTGTACTGCTTGGTCAGCGCGTTGTGCGGCTCGCGCAGGATCTTCTTGAAATCGTCGGCGGAGAGGGCCGACAGCTCGACGCGGATCGGCAACCGGCCCTGCAGTTCGGGGATGAGGTCCGACGGACGTGCCACGGAGAAGGCGCCGGAGGCGACGAACAGCATGTGGTCGGTCTTGATCGGGCCGTACTTGGTGGACACGGTGGAGCCTTCCACCAGCGGCAGCAGGTCGCGCTGCACGCCCTCGCGACTGACGCTGGCGCCGCTGCCGCCGTAATCGGAGCGCTGTGCGACCTTGTCGATCTCGTCGATGAACACGATGCCGTTCTGCTCGGCCGCTTCCACCGCCGCGGCGCGCACTTCCTCCTCGTTGAGCAGCTTGGCGGCCTCTTCTTCGATCAGCAGCGGGCGTGCAGCCTTGATGGTCAGCTTGCGGCGCTGGGTCTTGCCGCCGCCCAGATTCTGGAACATCTGTTGCAGTTGCTGGCCCATCTCTTCCATGCCCGGGGGCGACATGATTTCCACGCCGGCCTGCTGGGTCACGTCGAGCTCGATCTCGCGCTCCTCGAGATCGCCCTCACGCAGCTTCTTGCGCATCTTCTGGCGCGTGTCGTTTTCCAGCGACTGTGTTTCCGACGGCGCCGGATCCTGGGTCCAGTCGGTCGGTTGCGAGGCTTGCCGGCGCGGCAGCAGCGCGTCCAGGATGCGGTCCTCGGCCAGGTCCTCGGCGCGCGACTTGACGCGTTCCTTGGCGGCGTTGCGGGCCAGTTTGTAGGCGACGTCCATCAGATCGCGGATGATCGATTCCACGTCCTTGCCCACGTAGCCGACCTCGGTGAACTTGGTCGCCTCCACTTTCACGAACGGCGCGTTGGCCAGCGTGGCCAGGCGTCGCGCGATCTCGGTTTTGCCCACGCCGGTGGGGCCGATCATGAGAATGTTCTTGGGCGTGATCTCGTCGCGCATGGACTCGTCCAGCTGCATGCGCCGCCAGCGGCTGCGCAGCGCCACGGCGACGGCGCGCTTGGCGTCGTGCTGGCCGATGATGTAACGGTCGAGTTCGTTGACGATTTCGCGGGGAGTGAGTTCGAACATGGCTGCGCCGGGAATGGTGAACAGGGATCGGGAAGGGTCGGAAGGGAAATGGGGTCAGAGTGGAGAAATGGGGTCAGAGTGCATTTTTTTGTTCCAAGTTTGCGGGCTTCCGCTGGAACGCACACTCCGGCCCCGTTCAGGCCTTCAAGCCTCCAGCTCTTCGATGCTGACGTTGTGATTGGTGTAGATGCAGATGTCGCCGGCGATCTTCAACGCCTTCTCGACGATTTGGCGTGCGTCCATCGGATGGCTTTCGTCATCCAGCATGGCCAGCGCCGCGGCGCGCGCGTAGGGGCCGCCGGAGCCGATGGTGATCAGGCCATGTTCCGGTTCCAGCACATCGCCGTTGCCGGAAATCAGCAACGAGGCGCTCTTGTCGGCGACCGCCAACATGGCTTCCAGGCGGCCCAGGCGGCGGTCGGTACGCCACTCCTTGGCCATTTCCACCGCCGCGCGGGTCAGGTGTTGACCGTGTTTTTCCAGCTTTTGCTCGAACAGCTCGAACAGCGTGAAGGCATCGGCGGTGGCGCCGGCGAAACCGGCCAGCACGTTGCCCTTGCCCAAGCGCCGGATTTTGCGTGCGTTGGCCTTCATCACGGTGTTGCCCAGCGTGACCTGGCCGTCACCGCCAATGACGACATGGCCGTTCTTGCGGACCGAGACGATGGTGGTGGCGTGGAACGATTCCATGGACGGTTCCTGTGGGGGAGACTCCAGAGGTGGGGATGGTGGCCCGGCGGTTCAATGTTGGCGGAGGCTCGCAGCGCACTGGCGCCATCGCGGCCATGGGCCGTTCCCTCGGGGATTGCCTGAAACCCTTGTGGGAGCGGCCCATGGCCGCGATGCTTGCCCGGAATCCCGATTCACTCCGGCGCCAGCAACGCATCCAGATCGGCCTGGTCGAAACGCAGCCGCTGGCTGCTGCCGCCGCCGGCCAGTACGGCCTCGGCCAGTTCGGCCTTGCGCGCCTTCATCACCTCGATGCGCTCTTCCACGGTACCGGCCGTGATCAGGCGGTACACGAACACCGGCTTGTCCTGGCCGATGCGATGGGCGCGGTCGGAGGCCTGGGCCTCGGCGGCCGGGTTCCACCACGGGTCATAGTGGACCACGGCATCGGCGGCGGTCAGGTTGAGACCCACGCCGCCGGCTTTCAGCGACAACAGGAACAACGGCACCTCGCCTTCCTGGAAGCGGCGCACCGGCTCGGCGCGGTCGCGGGTGGCGCCGGTCAGCGTCACATGCGGGATGCCGGCCTCGTCCAGCGCCGCGGCGATCAGCTTCAGCATTTCGGCGAACTGCGAAAACACCAGCACGCGCCGGCCATCGGCCAGCAGTGCCGGCAGCATCTCCATCAACAGCTCGAACTTGGCCGACTCGTGGACGTCCCGCGCCTCCTCGGTCTTGGCCAGGCGTGGATCGCAGCATACCTGGCGCAGCTTCAGCAACGCGTCCAGCACCACGATGCCGGCATGCTCGATGCCCTGTTCGGCAATCACCTCGTGCAGTTGTTCCGACAACCGGGCGCGCAGCGCGTCGTACAGCCGACGTTGGCGCGAGCCCAGGATGACGCGCCGGGTGACTTCGGTCTTGGGTGGCAGTTCGGCGGCCACCTGGCGCTTGGTGCGACGCAGGATGAACGGCGCCAGGCGCCGGTTCAGCCGCGCCTGGCGTTCCTCGTCGTGATGTTTTTCGATGGGCACACGGTAATGGCGCCGGAAGGCGGCCTCGTCGCCGAGCAGTCCCGGTACGGCCAGATCCATCTGCGACCACAACTCGCCGAGGTGGTTTTCCAGCGGTGTGCCGGTCATGCACAAACAACGTGGTGCCTTGAGCGCCAGCAGGGCGCGCCGCGCGTGCGTGCGCGGGTTCTTCACCTGTTGCGCTTCGTCCAGCACGATCAGCGAATAGGCGTACTTGCGCAGGGCGTCGAGATCCCGTGGCAACAACGCATAGCTGGTCAGCACCAGGTCGGCCTCGCCGATGCGCGCAAAGTGCTCGCCGCGCTGCGGGCCGTTGAGGGTCAGCAGCGACAGCGACGGGGTGAAGCGGGCGGCCTCGCTTTCCCAGTTGGGAATCAGGCTGGTGGGGGCCACGATCAGCACCGGATGCGGCAGCGCATCCGCCTGGCGCAGGGCGAGCAGGTGGGCCAGCATCTGCAGCGTCTTGCCCAGGCCCATGTCATCGGCCAACACGCCGCCGGTGCCGGCGTCGGCCAGCGCGTTGAGCCAGCGCAGGCCCTCGCGCTGGTACGGGCGCAGGGTGGCCTGCAGCCCCTGGGGGGTCGTGGCATCGGCCTGGTTGGCGGCACGCCGCAGACGCGTGGTGAATTCGCGCAGGCTGTCGGGTGCGGTGAGGCGGGTCCGTTCCGGCAGGGTGTCGGCCAGTTCGTCCAGCAGGCCGGCCTGAACCCGGGGCAGCTTCAGGTGGTCCAGGGGCTTCTCGAGGCAGTCGGCCAGCGGCTGCAATATGCGCCGCAACCGGGCCGCTGCCACCGGCAGGCGCCGACGCTCGTCCAGCGGCGCATACCAGATCAGGTCGTCCGGTTCGTCCGCGGCCGCTTCGAGCGTGAACTGTCCGTCATGCAGGGCGCGGGTGATGGCGCCGAGCAGGTTGATGCGCTTGCCGCGGTATTCCACGCCCACTTCCAGCTCGAAGCGTGAGCGTCCGCGGGTATCGTGGGCGTCGACGTACCACGCGGGATCCTCCTCGATCACCTCGAACGGAAAACTCTGCGCGTAGCGCAGCGCGAAGCCTTGCCTCTGAAGGCGTTCGCGTTGGCCCAGCCAGCGTGCAGGGGTGTTGACCTCGAGCGCGCCGCTGTGACCCTTGCCCGGAAACAGCCAGGCATCGTCCGGCAGGGTTTCGGCCACCTCCCACGGCAGGCCTTCGGTGTCGACGGCCGGAAACAGGCCCAGTGCTTCCAATCGTTCGAAGGCGGCCAGTTCCTCGGCGCGGCGCCGTTCCACGGCCACCAGCCGACCCTGGTGGACGCGCCGCTCGCTGGCCTCGGCGTGCGTCGAGGCCAGTGGCACGCCGGCGTAGTCGAAATGCAGCCGGGCATGACCCAGTACGGTATCGGTGCCCGATTTCGGCTTTGCCGACGGCGTGGACGCGTGCAGCTCCAGCACCGGCACGGGCGAGGTATCGATGTGGCGGATGTCCTCGAACACCTGCGGTACCGGCAGCCGGTCGGCCAGTGGCGAGGCGGCCAGCGCGCGGGCGAAGGCGGCACTGTGTTCGGGTGCGAGGTCGGGTGCGTCCAGCAGCCGCGCGGCGCCGGGTGCGGCCTGCAGCATGCCCAGTTGCGCGCGCTCGGTGTCCAGGTACCACAGACTGCCGAGATCCAGCAGCTTGTGGCTCTCGGCCAATACGGGCTGCAGGCGCTGGATGCCCTCGCCCTGGTGGGTCCAGTGCCAGGCCAGGGTCTGGCTCTTGCCGCGCGACAGGTGCAGGCCGGCGACTCCGCCCAGGAAGCATGGCGCGGTGTCGAGCATGTCGGTCAGCAGGGTGTCGGCCAGCGGCCCGGCGATGCGGGCATAGTGGCGATGCTTGCGCACGCTGCACGGCAATCCCAGCACACTGCAGGCCAGCCGGTGTTCGGCCACGGTCAGGCGACTGCGCGCCAGCAGCCGGCTGTCCAGCGGCGTGACCTTGGCCGGGTGTTTGTGGCCGGCGCGCAGCAGCAACACCGGTGCGGCCTCCAGACCGGCGGCACGGGTGCCGGTATCCTGCACGATCTCCAGAAAGAACCCCAGGCTGGCCGGGCCGCCATGGCCGAATGCCGGTGCCGCACCGCGCAACAGCTTGCGCCAGCGCGCCATGGCGGTGTCCGTCGCGGGGGTCGCGTCCGTGGTTCCGTGCGGGGATTCACCTTGGAGGGTGGAGGACATCCGGGCTTGCTCCGCCGATGTGCAAAACAGCTAGCTTAGCAAGCGGCGGACAAATTGCCTGAACGTTCGTGTGATGTCGTCGGGTCGTCGGGATTTGACGCGTCCGGTGAGCCCGGGCCGTGCGGCCCGGGGTGCCGTCATCGGTCCGCATCGCGCGGCGCCGGGAACAGGTTGCCGGGATACTCGGGCTTCTGGTCGCGCGCCAGCAACCGGCGCACACCCTCCTCGGGGGTGATCTCACCGTGCAGCACCGCGCGCACGCCGAAGGCGATGGGCAAGTCCAGGTCGTGTTGTTCGGCCAACCGGCATACTTCGTCGGCGGTGACCAGGCTTTCCACCACCTGACCAATCTCGCGGCGCGCCTCGTCCAAAGGCACGCCGCGACCCAGGGCCAGGCCCAGGCGCCGGTTGCGCGACAGGTCGCCGGTGCAGGTCAGCACCAGATCGCCCAGGCCCGAAAGGCCCATCAGGGTTTCCGGCCGCGCGCCCAGCGCCATGCCCAGCTGCAGGATCTCGTACATGCCGCGGGTGATCAGGCCGGCGCGGGCGTTGAGGCCCAGCTGCATGCCGTCGGCAACGCCGGTGGCCACGGCCAGCACGTTCTTGACCGCGCCGCCGAGCTCGGCACCGAGCATGTCGTGGCCGGTGTAGGCGCGCAGGTTCGGGGCGTGCAGCAGCCCGGCCACGCGCTGGGCGAAATCCGGCCGGTTGCCGTGCACGGTGATCGCCGTGGGCAGCCCGGCGACCACTTCGCGCGCGAACGAGGGGCCGGTGATGACGGCCATCGGATGGCCCGGCAGGCGTTCGCCCACCAGCTCGTGCAGGAAGCGCCCGGTGCCCGGCTCGAAGCCCTTGGTGGCCCAGGTGACGCCGGTGCCGGCGTCGATCAGGGGCGCGATGTCGTCCAGCAGCGCGGCGAAGGCGTGGCTGGGCACGGCGATCAGCACGATGTCGGCGTCGGCCACGGCCTTGCCGAGATCGGTCGTGTAGGCCAGTGCCTCGGGCAGGTCGAGGTCGGGCAGGTAGCGCGTGTTGCGGTGCGTGGCGGCCATCGCCGCCATTGCCTCGGCATCCCGGCCCCACAACGTGGTGCGGGTACCGTTGCGGGCCAGCAGGGCCGCCAGGGCCGTGCCCCAGGAGCCGGCCCCCAGCACCGCGACGCGCGGCGTGTCCTTGCTCATGGCTGGCGCCGGGGAGTCAGGAGTTGAGCGTGGGAGCGGCGGCCTCGCCCTGGGTGCTGCGGCGCTGCTGCTCGGCGTAGAGGGCGTCGAAGTTGATCGGCTGCAGCAGGAACGGCGGGAAGCCGCCTTCCAGCACCAGCGAGGAAATCACCTGGCGCGCATACGGGAACAGCAGGTTGGGGCAGTAGCTGCCGAGGATGCCGGCCAGGTCCTGGTCGCCGAAGCCGGCGATGCCGAAAATGCCGGCCTGGTGCACTTCGGCCAGGTAGGCGGTCTGCTCGCCGAGGGTGCAGGTCAGGGTCAGGGTCAGCACCACCTCGTGCACGTCGTCGGCCACCTTGGTGGCCTTCTGGCTCAGGTTGAGCTGCACTTCCGGCTCCTGGCCGCTTTCGCCGAGCTCCTGGAAGATCTGCGGGGCGTTGGGTGCCTCGAAGGACGAATCCTTGACGTAGATCTTCTGCAGCATCATCTGCGGCTGGGCGTTCTGGCCGTTGTCCTGGCCGTTGGCGGGCGTGGTTTCTGCCATGGTGTGCGGCTCCCTCGGGTGCGTATGCGGTACGGAAAGGCAACGATTGTCACACAACCGGGCGCGTCATGACCAGCAGGCGCTTGCCCACAGGCTGACAGACCTGCCATAATGCGCGACTGCCTGCCATTTTGTCTTCCATGACATGCCCCCCGTGGGCTGGTCACGCGGCGCGACGCATGACCGGACGGCGGCAGTACCGGTATTCGCGCGACAACCACCAAGGTTGACCGGGCCGACGTCGTCCTGGCCAATGGGCGGCCCACACAAGATCATGGAGGCCATCATGGCTCGTCAATGCCAAGTCACCGGCAAGCGCGTGCGTACCGGCAACAACGTGTCGCATGCCAACAACAAATCCCGCCGCCGCTGGATGCCCAACCTGCACGAGCGCCGTTTCTGGGTGCCCGGCGAGAAGCGCTGGATCAAGCTGCGCGTGTCCAGCAAGGCGCTGCGCACCATCGACAAGAACGGCATCGAAGCCGTGATCGCCCAGCTGCGTGCCCGCGGCGAGAAGATCTGAGGAGGATTGAATCATGGCAGGCAAACGCGACAAGATCCGTCTGATTTCTTCGGCCGGCACCGGCCACTTCTACACCACCGACAAGAACAAGAAGAACACGCCGGACAAGATGCAGATCAAGAAGTACGATCCGGTCGTGCGCAAGCACGTCATCTACAAGGAAGGCAAGATCAAGTAATCCACGCGCCACGGCGCACGGATTACGTGCAGGACCTGCCCCGCCGGCGACAGACGACAGAAGCCGCTGACAATCGCCTGCAGGGCGGGCTCCCGCACGGACGGCCATAGATCATGGAATACACAAGGCCCGCGCACCGCGGGTCTTGCCGTTTTCGCCGCGCGAACATGGCGGACATGCCCATGGAAATTTTCAAGCAATTCACCATCGAGGCCGCGCACCGGCTGCCGCACGTACCCGAGGGGCACAAGTGCGGGCGCCTGCACGGGCATTCGTTTGGCATCGAGATCCGGGTGGCCGGCACGCCGGATGCCGACACCGGTTGGGTGATGGATTTCGCCGACATCAAGGCCGCGTTCGCGCCGTTGTTCGAGCAACTCGACCACCATTACCTGAACGAGGTGGAGGGCCTGGAAAACCCCACCAGCGAACGCCTGGCGGCATGGATCTACGAGCGCCTCGCGCCCCGCCTGCCGGGATTGCGCGAGGTGGTGGTGCGTGAAACCTGCACCAGCGGCGCGAGTTGCCAAGGTTAGTCCGCCGCGACCTGACGATGCGCCGTCGCCGCGCGGCGCATCGTGGCTTGTTGCACTTGCACAACCGCTGCTACAATTCAGCGGCTCTGGATTTTGATCCTTGGCAGACAGTGATCGCACCGCGGTGCGAGCGGACGGAGACCGGCGTGCTCAACAGCCTGGCTACCAGCCGCAAGCTGGCCGCGCGACTGCTGGTTGCGCAGGCGCTGGCGGCATTAGCCACCGGCGTGGTTTGCCTGCCCTGGGGGTGGCATCACGCGCTGGCGGCGTTGACGGGCGGCATGCTGGTCATGGCCGGCACGGCCCTGATGGCCGCGCGCGGTTTGACACGCGGCGGGCCGGGAGCGGTGCTGGCGCGCATGTTCCTGGGCATGCTGCTGCGATGGATCGTGGTCCTGGGGGGAATGTTCGTGGTGCTGGTGCGCCTGAAGTGGCCACCGGCACCTTTGATTGCGGGTCTGGCGGCCGCGTTGCTGGCCCCGCTGTTTTTGCGTACCAGTCGCTAACCAGAAGGCGAGACTCTCATGGCGAGTGCACCCGAAGGCGGGCTCACCGAATACATCCAGCACCACCTGAACTTCCTCAACTGGCATGTGAGCGATGGCGGTTTCTGGACTTTCCACCTCGACTCGATCGGTGTGTCGCTGGTGCTGGGCATCGTGTTCTGCCTGTGGTTCTGGCTGAAGGCGCGCAAGGCCACGTCCGGCGTGCCCGGTCGTGGCCAGGCCATGGTCGAGATGATCCTGGAATTCGCCGACGGCCAAGTGAAGGACATCTACCACGGCGATCGCCGTTTCCTCGGCCCGCTGGCACTGACCATCTTCGTCTGGGTGTTCCTGATGAACGCCATGGACCTGCTGCCGGTGGACCTGATTCCCTGGATCGCCGGCCTGTTCGGGCTGGAGCACTTCCGTGCCGTGCCCACGGCCGACCTCAACAACACCTTCGCGATGTCGCTGTCGGTGCTGGTGCTGACCGTGTTCTACAGCTTCAAGGCCAAAGGCGCGGGCGGCTACATGCACGAGCTGTTCACGGCGCCGTTCGGTCGCAATCCGCTGCTGTGGCTGCCCAACTTCGCGCTCAACCTGGTCGAGCTGCTGTCCAAGCCGATCAGCCTGGCGATGCGACTTTTCGGCAACATGTATGCCGGCGAGCTGGTGTTCATGCTGATCGCCGGCCTGTTCGGCACCGGCAGCTGGTTGTTGTACAGCCTCGGCGTCGTCGGTTACCTGGGATGGGGTATCTTCCACATCCTCATCATCACCATCCAGGCCTTCATCTTCATGGTGCTCAGCGTGGTCTACATCGCCATGGCCCAGGAACACCACTGATACCCGTGCACGGCGCACGGGGCCGCCGGCGTCGCCGTCGGCAACCACGCCGGGACGTTTCAACCACCGTTTCGTTTTTTCATCACCACCAACCTAGCCTCATCTTTTCAGGAGACACCCCATGGGAAACCTCGCCGAACTTCTCGCCCACGTCCAGTCGCTGACGGCCGTCGGCCTCGGCCTCATCA
>CAZMKO010000003.1:0-70755 GCA_964566965.1 uncultured Rhodanobacteraceae bacterium | reverse complement strand
AGCGCAGGTTGCGGATGTCGGCCAGCGCGTAGATGTCGTAGTCGGTCAGGCTGAGGCCCAGGGCCGCCAGTACCGGCAGCAGGAAGAAAACCGCCAGCACGATCAGCGCCGGCGCGAGGAAGACCCAGGCGATCCAATGGCGCTTCATGGCCGCGCCTCCCGCGCCAACACCCCGCGTCGCTTGGCCAGGATACGGTTGGCGCGCTGATCCAGTTTTTTCGCGGCCTGCTCCACCGTCAGCCGTCCATGCGCCAACTCGGCGCCCACGATGCTCATCTGCATGGCGATCTGCTGCCACTCCGGCACCTTGGGCACCGGCTTGACACGTTCCAGCTGCTGACGGAAGGCATCCGCGTACGGATCGTCGGCCAGGCCGCGGCGTTCCCAGGTCGAGCGCCGCGGCGGCATGTCGCCGGAGATGGCATGAAACCGATCCTGCACCTCGGGGCGCGACAGGTATTGGACCAGCAGCCACGCCGCGCGCTTGTGCTTCGACGCCTTGAAGACCACCAGGCTGGCGCCGCCGGCCAGGCCCCCGCCACGACCGTCCGGACCTGGCAATGGCGCGGTGCCCCAGGCATGTTTCAGCCTGGCCGGCATGCGCGCCTTGAATTGCGCGATGCTCCAGGGGCCGGACACGTAGAAGCTGTAGTAGCCACGCGCAAATTCGCTCCACACGTTGGCCACCTCGGTGTTGGCCACCGCCGGTGCCCAATGCTTGCGGAACATGTCGGCATAGAAACGCAGGGCGTGCTGCATGCCCGGCGATGCGAAATAGCCGTAGCGGCCACCGTCGCGAAGCATGGGTTGCTTCTGTTGCAGGCCGAGCGATTCCAGTTGCTCGAATTCGTTGGTGGGCAGCAGCACGGCGTAGCGATCCGGCCCCACCAGTTTCTTGACGGCAGCCATCTGGCGCGCCCATTCGGCCCAGCTCCGTGGCGGGTGGTCGAAACCGGCGCGGGCCAGAATGTCCTTGCGGTAAAACAGCACCCGCGTGTCGATGTACCACGGGATACCGTACAGCTTGCCACCCATGACGTTGGTATCCCAGATGCCGGGAAAGTAGTCGTGCGGGTCGATGACCTTGGAGACGGCCACACGCGTGTCCAGCGGTTCGAGCGCGCCCAGCGTCTCCAGTTCCGGCAACCAGGTGTTGCCCAGTTGGCACAGGTCCGGTGTGCTGTCGCCCGCCACCGCGGTCAGCAGTTTCTGGTGTGCACCCTTCCATGGCAGCGTCTGCACCTCGACATGGATGCCCGGATGCGCCTGCTCGAACGCCGGCATCAGCTGGCGCACCATCTCGCCTTCCTGGCCCATGGCCCAGAACGTGACGACCGTCCGGTTGCCGTTGCCGTTGCCGCTACAAGCGGACAACAGCGTGATGGCGGCCAGCACCAGCCAGCGCATGGCGCGGTATGCGTTCACGGCACGGTCGTCGCGGTGTCGTCGCCGCCATCGAGCCAGCCGCCGGTGAAGCCGGCACGCAACAGACCGCGCCGGATGTACGGATTGCGTCGCATCACCTTCCACACCAGACCACTGCGGTAGTTTTCCAGCATCAGCAGGATCGGCCCCTGATCGATACCGAGGTACTTATTGTCCACCCAGCCGAAACCCGGTACCACGCGACCGCTGCCCAGCTCCACGTCACGGTGGTGAAAGCTCAGGTTGAAAGCATCGAGGAAACCGTACTTGCCATACACGATCTTGCCGTAACGCTCGATCATGTGGTCGATGGCACCGATGGCGATTTTGGGGGCAAACGCAATGGACCCGGCGGCCGCCGTCGGGGCGATGGTGCCATCGTCATGGATGTAGCCGAGGCCCGCGCCGCGCGCCAGGTAGCTGAAGAAAACGCCGCGGCTGCCGGGTGCCGAAAACGTGAAATCACCGGGGCCGTTGCTGGCTGTCAAACCCCACAGGTTGGCGCCGTAACCGGTCCAGCCATTGGGGTTGGCGATGGCGTAGGCGCGCTGCGCGCGGGCCGCGCAGCGGCTGTTGTCGAAATAGGTCATGTGGTGGTGGCGCATCCAGGCATCGCCGATGCCGCGAAAATCGATCCACGACGCGCTGTACTGGTGGCCGAACAACGGCCCGAAGTTGAGAAACGTGTAGCCCTGGAAGTGGCCCCACTTGCGTTTGTAGGTGCTCGTCCAGGCTTGCCACGCCTCGGGCTTCAATGCATGCGTGGGCGAGCCCAGCGCCAGGACGTACAGCAGCATGGCCTCGTTGTAGCCCTCCCAGTCGGCACGGCCGAAGTCGCTTTCGGGTCGCCAGCCCATCGCCACCAGCGGTGGCCGCGCCCGAAACCAGTTCCAGTCCACGCGCCGGTAGATGCGTTCGGCCAGCTGGCGTATCTGGCGCTCGGCCGGAGTATCGCGGTCGTAGTAGGACCGGGCGAACAGCACGCCGCCCAGCAGCAGCGTGGTGTCGATGCTGGACAATTCGGTCCCGCGCGAGTGGCGCAGGCCGGTTTGCATGTTCAGAAAATGATAGAAAAATCCGTGGTAGCCCGCGGCGGCGTCCTGGCTGTCGTTTTGCGGCGCGTCGACAAAAAAGCGCAGCGTCGCCAGCGTGCGCTGCGCGGCCGCATCGCGTGTGACCCAGCCACGTTCGGCGCCGATGCCGTAGGCGGTCAGGCCGAAGCCGACCGCGGCGATGGAGGAAAACGATTCACCCGGCCAGTGGTCGGGCACCAGGCCGTTGTCCGGGTTGGCGGTGTCCCAGAAAAATTCGAACGTGCGGTGCTCCAGGTCGTCAAGCTGCTTTTGCTGCGCGGGAGCGAGGGCGGAAAATGTCGGCGCCGCGGGATCGGCGGCGCACGTGGCCGCGTGCGCCGATGGCGGAGCGGCTGCGATACTCTCCAGTGCCAGCAGGACCGGAATGAGAAAGGCACGGAAACCTTGAAAATGCATCGCGGCAAAACCTGTTGCACGCCGGTGGCGCGGCCACCGTGGTGGTCACGCGCGCCGCGCCGCCACGTTGGAGAGTGGAGCGGCGCAGCGCGGACTTCAGAATTTCATACCCAGCTCGAACTTGATGGTACGCGGCACATAGGTGATGTTGCCGTGCGTGTTGTAGGTGATCGAACTGAGCGACCCGACGGTGTTGGACGGAAACACGAGATCGGAATAATTGCGGAAATTGAACACGTTCAGCAGGTCGAACCGTGCGTAGAGATCCAGTCCGCGGACATCGAAATGCTTGGTGGCCTGGAAGTCCACGTTGCGATACCCGAAAATCTTGCCCCCGACCAGAAATTTGCCGTTGCCTTTGGGCTCGGTACCGTAGGCCCTGCAGTTGCCGCCGTTGGGAAACTGCTGGTCCGAGCCGTCGGGATAGCAAACGAAACCGTTGTAGGGAAGCGGTGTCGCCAGGGTCAGCTTCGCCGACAACGTGATGCCCCACGGGCCGTCGATCACCCCGGTGGCCACCAGCCGGTGCTTGGCCGCGGCATTGGAGAGAATGAACGGGTAATCCCCGATCGTGGCGTAGTCGAAGTCGTAGTGCTCGTTGACATCGCGATTCTGCTTGGCATTGGTGTAGGTGTACGACAGCGTGACCCCCCAATGTGATTCCTTGGTGTAGGGTTTGTTGGCCGACAGCAGGACCTGGGTCGTGCGCGTCTCGATGCCGTTGTTGCCGATGATCAGGTTGCCGAAGCCCCCCGGCGGCGGCTGACCCCAGGGTTGGCTCTTGTCCTGGTAGAAATCGCCGTCGGGATAGCGGTTGCCCAGGGTGAAAGCGAAGCCGTCATAACTCAGGACGCGGGCGATCGTGGCATCGGTCTGCCACTCGCCGATCTGGTTGGCCATGCCCAGGCTGTACTGGTCGGAATACGGCGCCTTCAAGTGGTTGTTGAGCAGATCGATCTCGCCTGCGACATTCGCTTCGGCGAGCGCCTGCACCTTGTCCAGCCCGTCCAGGTAGGAAGAATCGAACGGGACGCACGGCGTCTTGCCCTGGTAGCACTCTCCGGTCGCCGGATCCTGGAAAAAGTAATCGAACTGCGGCAGGGCCGCCTTGGTGACTTCCAGCTGCAGGTAGTTGTACAGGTTGCGGTCATAGGAACGGCCGGCACCACCGTGGATCACGTGCGCCTGATCCGCGTTGATGTCGTACGAAAACCCCAGTCGTGGCTGCCACTCGCCCTTGTAGGCGCTGCGGTTGCGCCCGGTGCTGATGTAGTCGTTGATGTCGACGCCGCCCTTCGCCAACGCATCGGCGTAGGTTTCGCCGGGCGTCGCGCCCGGATAGGGGTTGGGGCTGTTGAGCGCGTCCACCACCGCGGCCGGAGTGACGAAATCCGTGTAGGACGGCGCCCGCTCGTAATCCCAGCGCACGCCGAGGTTGAGAATCAGGTGGTCGTTGATCGACCAGTCGTCCTGGATATAGGCGCCGAACTGCTTGTCGTGGGTGGTCAACGTCGGCGTCAGGCCGACGCCGGTGACGGGCTTGGGAAACTTCACCTCGTACGGCTGCGCATCGGTGCCGTCAGGCGTCACGTTGTAATAGAACTGCGGGTTCTGGTCGGCGGCATCGGCCGAGTTGAGCGTAATCAAGCGCTTGACGAAACCGAGCTTGACCACATGGTCGCCATGCCACTGCAATGCATTGAGGGTCAGATCGTCCTTGATGGAGATGCCCTTCTGTCCCTTGCTTTGCGTTGCCAGCGAACCGGCCGCCCCGATGCCGATCAGGGTCGCCGTCTGCGTCGGCCCGTTCTCGTAGGTATAAACCGAACCATTGCCGATATGGAATGCGGTCGGTGCGTAGTTCTGGTTCTGGTACGACAGCAGTAGTTCGTTGAAATACGCATCGCCGCTGTGCTGCCAGCGCAAGGTGTAGCGCTTGTCGTCGTTGATCACGCCGAACCCGGCCGACTGCGCGTTCTGGTTGCCGACGCCGCCGACCTGTGTTTCCTTGCGCACCTGGCCGCTCAGCTCGATGCGGTCGTTGTTGCTCGGCTCCCAGTCGACCTTGCCGAAGTAATAGTTCTGCTCGAAATTCAGGTTGGCCGGGCCGAATTCGGAAGCGACCTCGGGCGGCAGGCCGGACATGGCCGGCTCGGCGTCGGCGGCCGGCACCACCGCCGTCGGCGTATCGAACCGCTTGCCCTCGTAGGTGAAGAAGAAGTGCGCCTTGTCCTTGACGATCGGCCCACCCAGGGCGAAACCGAATTCACGCTCCTGCGACGGTGTCTTCTCGTTGGCGGCATTTTCGGCCGGCGTACGTGCGCGGTAACTGCCGCTGGTGTATCGGTCGAAGACTTCGCCGTGGAATGCGTTGGTGCCGGACTTGCTCTGCGCCGTGACCGCGGCACTGGAAATCTGCCCGTACTCCGCCTTGTAGTTGGAGGTGATGACCTTGTATTCACCGATCGCCAATTGCGGAAACGGATTGCCCTGTGTCGCGAACTGACCGCTGGGCCCGCCGAACAGGTAGCTTTTCTGGCCCACACCGTCGATATACACGTTGACTCGGCTGTCCCGCTCCGCCCCGCCCCGCAGGGAGGTGTTGCCATCGGGGCTGACTGTAAACACCATGCCTGGCACGGTGTCCGCAAACTCGAGGAAGTTGCGCGAGATTTGCGGGATGGTCGCGATCTGGTGCAGGGAAATGGTCTCGCCCACTTCCGGCGTGGCCACGTCGGGCAACGCGCCCGCGGTTACCGTGACTCCCTTGAGATTGGCCGCATCGGCGGTGCCGGACGCGGGCGCTGCCGTGGCCGCGTCGAAATTCAGTGTCGAGGTCGAAGCGACAGTGAGTCTCACCGTTTTCCGTGTCCCCGGCCCGACGTCGATCTGGTAGGTGCCCGGCTGCAATCCGACCAGCGCGTAGCTGCCGTCGGCGCCGGTACGCGTGTTGCGGGTCGTTCCGGTGGCGGTATTGAACGCCGTGACCTGGGTGTTCGGTGGTCCCTTGCCACGCACAGTGGCGTTGGCGCTTTGCGCCCATGCCGGTGCAGGCAGAGCGGCAGCCCCGGCCGCCAGCACGCCGCCGATCAGGCAGCCCAGCAGGTGACGCCGGACACTTTCGAAAGTTCCGCGCGCGGGCGCGCCACGGCGGGCATGGAGGGCTGTATCGACACAGCCGTGCACAGGGTTCGGACGTGACATGGCGACTCTCCCCTCACATTGGAATCAGGCCGGTTGTCGTTATGGATGGTTCCCGTCCGTGGGCGGACAATCCGCGGTATCGGGTGGTGATGCATCCCGGGCCGCGCCCCCGCAGGAAGTCCGTATGACCAGTTCGGTCGGCATCAGCTGTTCGACGGCTTGCATGTCGTCCGGGCGTTCGATCGTCTCGACCAGGCGCTCCAGCGCGCGCGCGCCGAATTCGGCAATGCGCACGCGCACCGTGCTCAGCGCCGGCGTGGTGTAACGCGCCATCGGGATGTCGTCGAAACCGGCCAGGGCAATATCCTCGGGCACCCGCACCCCGGCCTCGCTGAAGGCGGACAGACAACCCAACGCCATCATGTCGTTGGCCGCGAACACGGCCTGCGGACGCGGCGTCATGCCAAGCACTGCGCGTCCGGCGCGGTATCCCGATTCCTCGAGGAAGTCGCCGGACAGGCTGCACGAGCCGGGCTCGTCGGCCAATTCGCCCAGGGCGTCGCGATAGCCGCGCAGGCGTTCGGCGGCATCGGTGTTGTTGTCGGGGCCGCGGATGAAGGCGATGCGCCGGCGACCGCCAGCCATCAGGTGCCGGGTCATGGCGTAGGCGCCACCGTGGTTGTCCACGGTCAGCCAGGCATGGCGACCGTCGCCGCTGCCGGTGTTCATCAGCACCGTAGGCAGGGCCGGCGGCAGGTTGTCGGACAGGAAACCGGGGTTGGCATGCGGCGACATCACCAGCAGACCATCGACGCGACCACGCATCGTGCGCAGGGTGGCGGCGGCCTCGTCGGCATTGTCATGCGAACTGGATACCAGCAGATGCAGACCGCGCGCGCGTGCGGCCAGGTCGATGCCGCGGATCAGTTCGGAGAAGAACGCGCCGTGCAGGTCCGGCAGCAGTGCGCCGATGGTCTGCGTGCGTCGCGTGATCAGGCTGCGCGCCGCGCCGTTGGGCATGTAACGCAGTTGCCGCGCCGCCTGCATGATGCGCTCGCAGGTATCCCGTGTCACGTTGTCGTGACCGTTGAACACGCGCGATACCGAGGCTACCGAAACCCCGGCCGCCTTGGCCACATCCTTGATCGTGACCGACATCGGCACACCCTCTTCACCGTTGCTTGAAGACAATGTAAACGTTTTCATTTCGGTTTGCAAACGTTTTCATTCATGTTCTGTAGGGATTAGGGGCGAGGGGCGGGACTCAAAAATCGGATCACGAGGCGGCCTGTCGGGTATGGGACAATGGCTCGTGACTGCGGATCCGGTGTCGAAACAGGATCGTCGCCCCTCGCCCCTAGTCGGTCTCGGCGGCAGCCCTGTCCGCCACCAGCGTGAAACGCGCCGAGTCCGTGGCGGTCGAATCGCCACCCACGAAGACCTGGAACACGCCCGGCTCCCAGCCCAGACTCATGTCGGCACGATGGAAAGCCAGGTCGGCCGGGGTCAGCGTGAAGGTCACCTCGCGCGACTGGCCCGGATCCAGGACGACACGCTGGAAGCCCTTGAGCTGACGCACCGGCCGGCTGACGCTGGCAACCAGATCATGCACGTACATCTGTGCCACCTCGGCACCACGACGCTTGCCGGTGTTGGTCACGCGCACCTTGACCTGCAGTGTGCCATCCGGCGTCAGGCGGTCGCTGGAAAGTTGTACCGGGCCGAAGGCGAATTGCGTATAGCTCAAACCGTAACCGAACGGGTACAGCGGCGAGTTCGGCATGTCGGCGTAGTGGGAGGTGTATTCGGGATGCGCCGTGTTCAGCGGCCGCGGATTGGGTTGTTGCGCGTAGTACAGGGGCACCTGGCCGACATCACGCGGAAAGGTCATCGGCAGCTTGCCCGAGGGATTGGCGTCGCCGAACAGCAGGTCGGCCACGGCGTTGCCTCCCTCGTCGCCGGGCAACCAGGCATCCAGGATCGCGGCGACGTGGTCATCCACCCATGGAATTGCCAACGGCCGGCCGCTGGCCAGCACCACCACCACCGGCGTGCCGGTGGCCTGGACGGCCCTGACCAAATCCAACTGGTGCCCCGGCAAACCCAGGTGCGCGCGGCTGTCGCCCTCGCCGATCATCGACGGATCGCCGCCCACCGCCACGACGGCCACGTCGGCGACTTTGGCCGCGCGCACGGCGGCGGCGATGCCCGACGTGTCGTTACCGGCGACACGGACGCCTTCGACGTAATCCACCGTGGCCTTGTCACCCACGGCGGCACGGATGCCGGACAGGATCGACACGACTTCGTCGGCCTTGCCCAGCGCATGCATCTCGCCCAACAGGTTTTCCCGCGCGTCGGCCAGCGGCCCCAACACGGCGATGCGGCCGTGCTTTTCCAGCGGCAGCACGTCGTCGTTTTTCAACAGCACCATGGATTCCACCGCCGACTCGCGCGCCAGCTTGCGGTGTTGCGGCGTGGCCAGGATGCGCTTGGCACGTGACCGGTCCTTGCCGTAGCGGAACGGGTCCTGGAACAGGCCCAGGCGGTACTTGGCCTCCAGCACATGGCGTACGGCGGCATCGATTTCCGCCATCGGTACTTTCCCCTCGCGCATCAGTTTCGGCAACTGTTCGAGATAGGTGCCGCTGTGCAGATCCATGTCCATGCCTGCATGCAACGCATCGCGGGCGGAAGTGGCAGCATCGGCGGCCACGCCCTGCAACTGCAACTGGGGAATGGCGTCGTAGTCGGAAACGGTCAGGCCGCTGAAGCCCCACTGCTTGCGCAGAATGTCCGTCAGCAAGCCACGATCGCCGCTGGCCGGCATGCCGTCGAGCGTGATGAAGGCCGGCATGACCGAACCCGCACCGGCATCCACGGCCGCCTGGTAGGGTGGCAGGTAGACATCGCGGAACTGACGCGACGCCGGGAATCCCGGATTGTAGTCACGCCCGGCCTCGACCGCGCCGTAGCCGGCGAAATGCTTGACGGTAGCCATCATGGTGCCGGACGCGGCCAGATCGTCGCCCTGAAAACCCTCGACCTGTGCCTTGGCCATCACCGAGCCCAGGTACGGATCCTCGCCGGCGCCTTCGACCACGCGGCCCCAGCGCGGGTCACGGCTGATGTCGACCATCGGGCTGAAGGTCCAGGTGACACCGACGCCGGTGGATTCCTGTGTGGCGGCATGGTGCACGCGCCGCATCAGCGCCGGATCCCAGGTCGCGGCCAGCGCCAGTTGTACCGGGAAGATGGTGCGCAACCCGTGCGTGACATCGCCGGCGAACAGCAGCGGTATCTTCAGCCGCGACTGCATCGCCAGTTCTTGCAGGTGGCGCAGGTAATCGGCCAGGTCCGAGCCCGGCTTGCCCGCAATCACGCCGTTGACCACCACACCATTGGCACCGCCGACACGGCCTTCGCGGATGAGCTGCTCGACATTTTCGCGATCATCACCCAGAAAGGTGAGCTGGCCGATCTTTTCCTCCCGCGTCATGCGCTGCATGAGCTTGTCGACGAAAGTGTGCATGGCCCGGCCGTTCAGCGAGGATGGTGGCTCGGGAGCCGGTGCCGGCGTCACCGCGCCGGTCACCGTGAGGGCGGCAGCCGCCGCCAGGGATGCAAACATCATGATTCAAACCCGCCTTGCGTCATACGCTTCAAGTTCAGTCATCGTGGGGGTGGATGGCCGAGTCGCCGGCTTGCCGATCATGCGCGCGCTGCAGGCAGGTGACGCCGCTCGCCCCCCGGATGCCGATCCGCTCCCGCCGTCGGCACCCACGCCATGGACGCCATGACGATGGGGCAGCCCCGTCCACAACCGCCACCGGCTTCCGCAAGCCGCACGGCATCGAAGTGCCATGCCGACCCCACGCCATGACATTTTCCTGCCGCTTTTCTCATGCAGACGTTCCACCGGCGGAATGCGGCCCATATCGGCCCGGGAGTCAATGTAAACGTTTTCATTCCTGTATGCAAAAGTCACATGCCGGAGGACATCGGGATAATCGATGCATGTCGGCGCACGAAGTCCTTGCATTTTTTTCTGTCGTTAAATAAAAATTAAGGTAAGTGCGATGAAGCGGATGTATCCTTTTTTGCAAGGCGTCTATAGAAAAACACCGCAAGTTACGGATTCTTCAGACCATGACCGCCGCCATCACCCTCATCTTTCTGTTCGGTGCCATCGCCACGACCCTGGGTCTGTCAGTCAAGCGCATTCCCGAAGGCCAGGTCTACACTCTGCACCGCCGTCACCACCCCCAGCCCAAGCTGCTGACGCCGGGGACGCACTGGATCGTGCCGTTGCGCGATCACATCGCACACAAAATCAGCCTTACCGGCCGCATCCTGCAGCTGGACGAAACCTTGGGCGAGGTCGCCTCCCGCGTACGTGGCACGGTGTATTGGCAGGTTCTTGAGCCGATCCGCGCCGACGCCGTGATCGACCGCGCCGACCTCCTCATCCGGGAACAGGCCCTGGATGGATTCCGGAACCACCATGATTTGGATCCGGTGGCCCGCAATCTCGAACTCAAGTCGCGCCTCAACCAGGCATTGAAACCCGAAGGTGTGTTCATCACGCGCGTGGATTTGCGTGCCACACCTGCATGACCCTTCGTTCCGGGGGGAACGTTGCGACACGAAACCCGCCCCATGGCGGGTTTCGTGTTCCATGGCCTCCGACAACCACTTGACCGCGCCTGCACTATTGCCGCCGTCGCCGCGATCACGGATCATGAGCCGATGACTTTTGCGCGCCCCGACCTCGAGCGCCGCCTCCGTGGCGGCCTGGCCGATCTGTCCCTGACGTTGCCGGCCACCACCGTCTCGCGCCTGCTCGATTACCTGGAGCTGCTGGCACGATGGAACCGCAGCTACAATCTCACCGCCGTGCGCGACCCCGCTGCCATGGTCACCCGCCACCTGCTGGATGCGCTGGCCATCGCTCCGTACGTCACCGGCCGGAGCGCCATCGACCTGGGCAGCGGTGCGGGCATTCCGGGGCTGGTACTGGCCATCACCGAGCCGCAACGTCCCTGGTGCCTGGTCGACGCCAATGGCAAGAAGGCGCGTTTCCTGCGTGCGGCGGTACGCGAGTTGGAACTGGATCACGTCCGTGTCGCCCAGCAACGCGTGGAGGCTGTCCGCGGCCGGTTCGATTGTGTCACCGCTCGCGCCTTCGCCAGCCTCGGCGACATGTTGCAGTGGGGGGGCCACCTGTTGGCGCCGGATGGCGTCTGGCTGGCCATGAAGGGCCAGTACCCGCAGGCCGAACTGGACGCGCTGCCGGCCGGGTTCACGGTTCGCGACGTGCACATGCTGGCGGTACCCGGCCTGGACGCCGAGCGCCGGCTGGTGTGCCTGGGCCGCACCGGAGCGGCGCCGTGAACGTGCCATGCTACGCTTTGCAGCCTGTCCGCCAGGCACGCCGGTCGACGGATGCGCGCCGTGCGCGCGTCCGCGGGCGGACTGGCATGATTCCATCCGTGCAGGGGCTCCACACGCCATGACGCGCATCATCGCCATTGCCAACCAGAAGGGCGGTGTCGGCAAGACCACCACCTCCGTGAACCTGGCCGCGGCCTTGTCCGAGGCCCGGCGCAAGGTACTGCTGGTGGACCTGGACCCGCAGGGCAATGCCACCATGGCCTCGGGGGTGGACAAGAACGAAGCCAGCCCCAACGGATGCGACGTGCTGCTGGGCGAGGCCACCTTCGAGGAGGCCGTGGTCACCACCGAGGCCGGTTTCGATCTGCTGCCCGGCAATGCCGACCTCACCGCGGCCGAGTTGAAGCTGATGGACGCCATGGCGCGCGAATCGCGCCTGGACGAACAACTGCAGAAACTGGACGGGCACTACCACACCATCCTCATCGACTGCCCGCCGTCGCTGCACCTGCTGACCCTCAACGCCCTGACCGCGGCGCACGGCGTGCTGATTCCGGTGCAATGCGAGTATTTCGCGCTGGAGGGGCTGTCCAGCCTGCTCGACACCATCAGCGCCGTGCGCCAGCGCCTGAACCCGCAACTGCAACTGGAAGGGCTGCTGCGCACCATGTACGACGTGCGCAACAACCTCGGCAACGAGGTCTCCACCCAGCTCACCGAGCACTTCGGCGACAAGGTGCTGCGCTCGATCATTCCGCGCAACGTGCGCCTGGCCGAAGCGCCCAGCCACGGCAAACCCATCAACCTGTACGACCGCTCCTCGCGCGGCGCCATCGCCTACCTCGGTCTGGCCGGCGAAATGATCCGGCGCGAGCGCAAGGCGGCACGCGCCGCCGGCACACAGCAGGCCGCAACGCATCCATAGGAAACCCACATGGCGACCAAGAAACGCGGACTGGGACGGGGCCTCGACGCCCTCTTGAGCAACAACGACACAGCCACCGGTACGGCGCGGGCGGACGGCGAGCTGCACACGCTGCCCATCCAGCACATCGTGCCCGGCAAGTACCAGCCGCGGCGACACTGGAACGCCGAGGCGCTCGACGAACTGGCCGAGTCGATCAAGGCCCAGGGCCTGATCCAGCCGGTGGTGGTGCGTGCCATCGGCACCCGAAAATACGAGCTGATCGCCGGTGAACGACGCTGGCGTGCCGCACAAAAAGCGAACCTGAAAGAACTGCCGGCCCTGATCAAGGAGGTCGACGAACAGGCCGTGCCGGCCATGGCACTGATCGAAAACATCCAGCGTCAGGATCTCACGCCGCTGGAAGAAGCCGACGCGCTGAAGCGCCTGATCGACGATTTCGACCTCACCCACCAGCAGGCCGCCGAAGCGGTCGGCCGATCGCGCGCGGCGGTGTCCAACCTGCTGCGTCTGATCGACCTGCCCGACCCCATCCGCAAGCTGATGGACGACGGCAAGCTGGAGATGGGCCATGCGCGTTGCCTGCTGACCCTGCACGAATCCATCGCCGTGCCGCTGGCGCGCCAGGCCTCCACCCTCGGCTGGTCGGTGCGCGAACTGGAAAAGGCCGCGCGCCACGCCCAGGCCGGCGGCTCCCGAAAGACCACCGGCAGCCGCCGCGACCCCGACACCGAGGCGCTGGAGCGTGAGCTGTCCGAGCATCTGGCCGCCCGGGTGCAATTGACGCCGGGCCGTGGCGGCCGCGGCAAACTGGTCATCCACTACCACAACCTGGACGAACTGGACGGCATCCTGGAGAAGGTACGGCGGTAACCGGTGCAATACCGCCCTGGCGGCCAGCCGACCGCGGAACAACCACGCCACCAGGCCGCCCCTCCATCACCGGCCGTCACCAGGGCCACGCGCACCGCGGCCCTCTTCCCGTCGGCACCTCGTGCCGCTCATTGATTGCATTCCCTGCCCATGCCACAGCTTTCCGTCGTCGTCCCGGTCTTCAACGAACGCGACAACATCGCGCCGCTGCTGGCCGAAATCACCGCCACCCTGCGCGGCCGGGTGGACTTCGAGGTCGTGTACGTCGACGACTGCAGCAACGACGGCAGCCGCGACGTGCTGACCGCCCAGATGCGCCGCCATCCCGAACTGCGCGTGCTGCGCCACCACTCGCGCAGCGGCCAGAGCACCGCCCTTTGGCACGGGATACGCGCCGCGCGCGCGGACTGGGTGGCCACGCTGGACGGTGACGGACAAAACGATCCGGCCGACATTCCGCGCCTGCTGGACGCACGCGACAAGGCCGACGCGCGGGTGCATCTGTTCGTCGGCTGGCGCACCACGCGCCGCGACAGCTTCAGCAAGCGTGTCTCCTCGCGCGTCGCCAACGCGGTGCGTTCGCGCATGCTCAGGGATGCCACGCCCGACACCGGCTGCGGCCTGAAGCTGGTCCGGCGCGACACGTTCCTGCGTCTGCCCTATTTCGACCACATGCACCGTTACCTGCCGGCGCTGGTCAAACGCACCGGCTTCGGTATCCAGAGCATCCCCGTGGGACATCGTCCACGCACGCGCGGAACCTCCAAATACGGCCTGTTCGACCGGCTGTGGGTCGGCCTGGCGGACCTGCGCGGTGTGGCCTGGCTGATGCGTCGCGCCAAGGTGAGCGAGGTCGAGGAACTCCGCTGATCCGCGCGCCACGGGAGCGTATGCTGTTGGCATCGGTTCTCCAGGAGATCAAGCCATGGGCATTGCCATCAAGCGCGTATACGACGCAGCCGCCGGACCCGACGGCCGGCGCGTGCTGGTCGACCGGCTGTGGCCGCGCGGCCTGAGCAAGGACAAGGCCGCGCTGGACGATTGGTGCAAGGACGTGGCGCCCTCGGACGACCTGCGCCGCTGGTTCGGGCACGATCCCGACAAATGGGACGAGTTCCGCAAGCGCTTCCGGGCCGAGCTCGACGACAACGAGGACGGCTGGAAACCGCTGCTGGCCATGGCGAAGAAACACGGCACACTGACTCTGCTGTACGCGGCGCGCGACGAAAAGCACAACAACGCCGTGGTTCTGGCCGATTACCTGGAAAAAAAACGGTAGTCGACGCGCGCCGGCCCGGCCATGACGCACGGTCGCCCTCCAGCCAGGCTCACTTCGGCAGACGCTCCCACGCATCCAGGCTGCGGCCGGCCTGTTCGCGTCCGCGTTCGATCAGCTCGCGGGCACGGTAGAACTGGTAGGACGTGGCCATGTTGCGTGGCAACTCGATCAGCAGGTCCGGACGATAGGCAGCCAGCCGCAAACCGGCGAGATTGGCCTGCATCAGATCCAGTGACTGGTTCAACAACTCCAGTGCGCCGGGTACCTTTTCCTTCGGTTCGCCATGCGGCACCAGTCGCGAGACGAATTCGGCGATGCGATGACCATACCCGGTGGCCTCGGGCTCGTCGTCATCGGCGGCCGCGTCCTGCTCCGGGGCCGGCACCTCGGACGGACCGTCGGCACTGACCGCGAAAATGTACTCGCAATCGGCGCCCAGCAGCGGCATCACCGGCACCGGGTTGAGCAGGCCGCCATCCACCAGGCGCCGCCCCTCGCGCATGTGCGGCCGAAAAATCGACGGAATGGCGATGGAAGCACGGATGGCCTCGAACAGGGGGCCGCGGTCGAGCCACACCTCGCGCTGGCGGTCGATGTCGGTGGCCACCGCGGTGTACGTGATCGGAAGCTCCTCGATGCGCTCCTCGCCGATCAGCTCACGCAGCACGCCGATGATGCGTTCGCCCTTGATCAGGCCACCGCCGGAAAGGCTCCAGTCGACCAGACGCAACACATCCAGCTTGGCCAACGCCGACACCCAGTCACGGTAGACATCCAGCTTGCCGGCCGCGTAGATGCCGCCGATCAGCGCCCCCATGGAACTGCCGGCGATGGCGACCACATCGAAACCGCGCGCATCCAGCTCCTCGATCACGCCGATGTAGGCCAGGCCCTTGGCCCCGCCTGCGCCCAATGCCAGGCCCACACGGGACCGCGCGCCGGCCGCCGGAACAATATCGCTGGTTTGTTCTGCACTCATGGAAACACCTCGAAGCAGGCATCACCGGCGCCAGCCTCACGGACGGTCGCGGTAGATGCCTTGCGCCAGTTGCAGCTGGATCTTCATTTTTTCGCGCAATTCGATCGGCGCCACGACCTCCGCGTCGGCGCCGTACTTCAGCACGTCGCGCAGCAATTCGCTGGAATTGGAATACGGCAACTTCAGCTCATAACGGCCGTCGGCCAGCCAGGTTCCCTGCTGCCCGGAATGCCAATGCTCGTCGGCGACCCAGCGCGCCGCGTGCGCCGAAAAGCGCAACGTGGCCCATGCTCTGGGCTTGCCGGCGAAAATGCCGTAGCTGGAGGCCAGCACCTCGTCCAGCTCGTCGTCGTCCATGTCCAGCGCACGTTCGTTGCGCGCCTGCGGCCGCGCGATGCGGTCCACCGCGAAGCTGCGCAACGCCTCGCGATCATGGTCCCAGGCGTCCAGGTACCAGTTGTCGCGGTAATGGGTGAGACGTTGTGGCGACACGTCACGACGACGGTCATCGCCGGTGGTGCGGGCGCGATACTGGAACACCAGACGCTGACGCTCCAACACCGCGCCGGCCACGATGCGGAACGCGTGCTGGTCCAGCCGGCGCGCCCCGTAGGGAATGACGCGGATGCGCTCGATGGGTGGTGACTCGCCGCTGACACGGTCGGCCAGCAAATGCTGGATGCGCGACTTGAACGGCGCCAGCGCCCCGGTCAACACACCCGGATCGGAACGCCCGATCAACTCGTTGAGTGCCAATATGGCAGCCAGTTCCTCACTGGTCAGCCACAAGCCGGGCAGCTCGAAACGCTCGCCCTCGCCGTCGGCATAGCTGAACGCGGCCTCGTCGCCGCCGGCCCCCTCGACCGGCGCCCCCAGGGCATCACGCAAGAAGGCCACGTCCCGATACAGCGTGGCGCGCGAGCATGAAAGATCCTCCAGCAGGCGCGACAGGGGCACCGGATAGCGTGCGTTCTTCAAGGTGCGGTGCAGGGTGAGAATACGCTCGTATCGATCCATGGCCGGTTCCGGTCAGTCGGTGTCGCCACAGCATGAGACGCCATCACGACGCCTGCAAGCCCCACCCAGCTGAACGGCACCCCCCATGCCATGTCGCGCCGTGGCCTGCCGTGACCCGGACCGCATTACAATGTGAGAATTGTGTTATCAGGGGTCTGTCCCTTCTTACCGGTCACACTCATCACGGATGCCTATGAAACCCTCATCCCGACTGCTCGCACTCACCGCCGCCCTGACCCTGTGCCTGCCGTTGACGGCCATGGCCCAGGATGCCGACAACGCCGCAAACGGCGGCTGGTCCGGCTCCGGCGAATTCGGTTTCGCCCTGTCGCAAGGCAATTCGCATACCGAAAACCTCAATGCCAAGCTGGCCCTGAAGCAGGAAAACGAAGTCTGGAAGAACAGCTTCTACCTCACCGGCCTGCGCTCCAAGGGCGACGTCACGGTGGTCGACGCCGACACCGGCGAATCCATCAGCCAGTTCACCACCACCGCCAACCGCTACGAGGGCGGCGCCTCGGTCGGCTACAAGTTCGACCCGCGCAGCTACGTGGTCAGCGCGTTGCGCTACGAACACGACGACTTCGGCGCCAACCGCTGGCAGGGCATTCTCTCGCTGGGTTACGGCTACATTGTCCTGAAAAGCGCGCGTACCGAGCTGTCGTTTGAAATCGGTCCCGGTTACAAGCGCTACCAGTCCAACTACACCACCGTGGTCATCGACGGCGAAAGCCATCGCGTGCTGCCGCCGGTCCAGCACGAAATCGTCGGGCGCGGCCTGATCAACTGGAAATGGCAGCTCACCGAGAACACCAAGTTCGAGGATACCCTGCTGGTCGAGGCGGGCTCCAAGAACAAGTACTACCAGAACGATCTGGGCCTTTCGGTCAGCATGACCAAAAAACTCGCCCTGAAGCTCGGTTACCAGGTGCGCTACAACTCCAACACCCAGCCCGGCACCAAGAGCACCGACCAGCTGTACACGACGAATCTGGTTTACAACTTCTGACTCGGGACTCGGGACCCGCAAAGCATCGCGGCCATGGGCCGCTCCTACAGGTGATCCTCAGGGCACGAATGAAAAATGTGGGAGCGGCCCATGGCCGCGATGGCACCGAGGTTCACTCCACGGTCACGGACTTGGCCAGGTTGCGCGGCTGGTCGACGTCGGTGCCGCGCAACACGGCCACGTGGTAAGCCAGCAACTGCAGCGGTACGGTGAACACGGCGGCAGCGGTGAAGGTACCGCCGGCCGGAATCTCCACCAGCTCGCCTTCGTCCGCGTCCAGCCGGAAACCGGTGTCGGCATCGGCCAGCACCAGTAGACGGCCGCCGCGGGCGTGCACTTCCTGCAGGTTGGACTTCAGCTTGTCCAGCAACGCGTTGTTGGGGGCCACGGCGATCACCGGCATGGCCTCGTCGACCAGCGCCAGCGGGCCGTGTTTCAGTTCCCCGGCAGGATAGGCCTCGGCGTGGATGTAGGAGATTTCCTTCAGCTTCAGCGCACCTTCCAATGCCACGGGGAATTGCTCGCCACGGCCCAGGAACAAGGCGTGCTCGCGGTGCACGAATTGCTCGGCCAGCGCCACGATGGCGTCCTCGCAGCGCAAGGCGCCTTCGATGGCACGTGGCAGGCCGGCCAGTTCCTCGGCCAGCGTCCGGGAGAGCGAGGCATCCAGGCCGTGGCAACGGCCCAGTTCCAACGCCAGCAATGCCAAAGCGGTCAGCTGCGTGGTGAAGGCCTTGGTCGAGGCGACGCCGATTTCCGGGCCGGCCCGGGTCATCAACTTCAGGTCCGCCTCGCGCACCAGCGAGGATTCGGGCACGTTGCAGATGCCCAGCGTGGCCAGGTAGCCGCGCTTGCCGGTCTCGCGCAGGGCGGCCAGGGTGTCGGCAGTTTCGCCCGATTGCGAGATGGCCACGAACAGCGTATCCGGCGGCACCACCACGTCGCGATAGCGGTATTCGCTGGCGACCTCGACGCTGACCGGCACGCCGGCCAACGACTCGATCCAGTACTTGGCCACCATGCCGGCATGGTAGCTGGTGCCGCAGGCGACGATGTGCAGCTGGCGGGCCCGTTCCAGCAAGGTCTGGCCGCCGACGCCGAAGATGTTGGGCAGCACGCCGTGCGGCCCGAGCCGCCCTTCCAGGGTGTCGGCCACGGCGCGCGGCTGCTCGAAAATCTCCTTCTGCATGTAATGGCGATACTGGCCACGCTCCACGGCGTCGGCCGACAGATCGCTCTCGCGTACCTCGCGCGTGACCGGTCGACCCGCGGCGTCGAAGGCCTGCCAGCCGTCACGGCGGATCTCCACCATGTCGCCCTCGTCGAGATACGCGACCTTGCGCGTGACCTGGATCAGCGCCTGCACGTCGGAGGCGAGGAAATGTTCGCCGATGCCCACGCCCACCACCAGCGGACTGCCGCGACGCGCGCCAATGAGCGAATCGGGCGCCTGGCTGTCCATCACGGCGATGGCATAGGCACCCTCCAGACGCGCCAGCGCGGCCTGCACGGCGGCACGCAGGTCCAGGTCACGTTGCAGGCCCTCGTCGACCAGGTGGGCGATGACCTCGGTGTCGGTCTGCGAATCGAAGCGGCGGCCGGTGGCCTGGAGCTGCGCGCGCAGCGCCTCGTGGTTCTCGATGATGCCGTTGTGCACCACCGTGGCCCGGCCGGCCACATGTGGATGGGCATTATCCTCGCTGGGAATGCCATGCGTGGCCCAACGCGTGTGGGCGATGCCGGTCCCGCCAGGAAGCGGCCGTTCCAGGTAGCGCGCTTCCATTTCACGCACCTTGCCCACCGCGCGCACGCGCTCGACGCCCGCCTCGTTCAGCACGGCCAGGCCGGCCGAGTCGTAGCCACGGTATTCCAGGGCCTTCAGCCCGGCGATCAGGATGGGGGCGACGTCACGCTGGGCGACGGCGGCAACGATTCCGCACATGCAGGGATTCCATATGTCGAGAGGGATCGGGACCGCGCCGCCGGGGATGGCGGCTCGGCCAGAATCGCATTTTAGGCATCCGCCGGCCGCCACGCGACCCGCAGCGGATGCGGCGTTCAGGTCAGTCCACCCGGCGGCGCAGGTAATTGAGCAGGTCGATGCGCGTGATCAGGCCCAGGAACGTCTCGCCATCGGTGACGATGGCCACATGCCCGCGTTCGAACACCGGCAGCAACGCGTCGATGGAGGCGTGCACGTCCAGTTTTTCCAGCTTGCGGACCATGGCCTCGGAAACCGGCCCGGTGAAGCGCGTCTGGTCGCCGTGCACGTGCAACAGCAGATCCGACTCGTCGAGGATGCCGACCAGACGCTCGTCCTCCATCACCGGCAGCTGCGAGACGTCGTACAGCTTCATGCGGTTGTAGGCGGTGATCAGCAGGTCGTCCGGCGCCACCACCACGGTGTCACGCTGCGCGTAGGGGCGCATGATGAGGTCGCGCAGGTCGCCGTGCTGCTCGCGCTCGATGAAGCCGTTGTCGACCATCCAGTAGTCGTTGTACAGCTTGGACAGGTACTTGTTGCCGGTGTCGCAGACCAGCGTGACCACGCGTTTGGGTTCGTCCTGCTCGCGGCACCAGCGCAACGCGGCGGCCAGCAGGGTGCCGGTCGACGAGCCGCCCAGCACGCCTTCCTTCGCCAACAGCTCGCGGGCGGCGAGGAAGCTTTCCTTGTCGCTGATGGCGTAGGCCTTCTTCACGCGCGTAAAGTCGCTGATGACGGGCAGGAAATCCTCGCCGATGCCCTCGACCATCCAGCTCGCGGATTTTTCGCTTTTGGTGCCTTCGTTGATGTACTCGGCCAGGATCGAGCCGACCGGATCGGCCAGGATCAGCTCGGTGCCCGGCGAGGCCTCGGCGAAATACTGCGACAGGCCGGTCATGGTGCCGGACGAACCGCACCCGAACACCAGCGCGTCCACCTTGCCGTCCATCTGCTGGAGGATCTCGGGGCCGGTGGTGGCACGGTGCGCGGCCGGATTGTCCGGGTTGCCGAACTGGTTGATGAAATACGCGCCGGGCGTTTCCTCGGCAATCTTCGCGGCCAGATCCTGGTAGTACTCGGGATGGCCCTTGGCGACATCCGAGCGGGTCAGCACCACCTCGGCGCCCATGGCCTTGAGGTTGAAGATCTTCTCGCGGCTCATCTTGTCCGGCACCACGAGGATCAGCTTGTAGCCCTTGGCCTGCGCCACCAGCGCCAGGCCCAGGCCGGTGTTGCCGGCGGTGCCTTCGACCAGGGTCGCGCCAGGCTTGAGCTTGCCGGCCTTTTCCGCGCCCTCGATCATGGACAGGCCGATGCGGTCCTTGATGGAACCGCCGGGGTTCATGCTTTCCAGCTTCAGGTACAGCTCGCACGGCCCGGTGTCCAGGTGCGTGACCCGCAGCATGGGCGTGCGGCCGATCAATTCGAGGATGCTGGAATGGACGCTCATCGTGACTCCCGGCGTTGGTGACCGGATGCATGATAACGGAGTGGCCGAACGACACGGCGCGACCCCGCATCAACGGGGCCGCGCCGGGGAGAGAGTGAAACGACGGGGGGGAGTCAGTGGGTACGGTGGTGACGGTGTTCGTCCCACATGCGCAGCAGGCGATTCTTGGCCGCCAGCTTCTCGCGCTTCATGCTGCTGAGGGTGTCCGCATCCATGGGCAACGCGCCGATTTCCGCGTCATGCACCTTGCTGTCGAGCTTGCGATGGTGGTGATACAGACGGCGGAACTCGGTATTGGCCTTCATCAAGGCCTCGACATCTTCATGCTGCTGGTTTTCAAACATGGCAACCTCCCGTAGGCAGGGACACGCCGCCACGCCGGCCACGCGACGACATGCAAAGGCGATGCGAAGACACACGCTCCCGCCACGGCCACCAGGGCGGCAATGGCATACACGGACAAGACAAGTGGGAGCATGGATCTGGCCGGTGGAAGCGGGGCGCGTTTTGCCCCGTCGATTTCGACCCTACTCCTTCCCCCACGGCTCTGCAAGCCATCCGGCTGAATTGAAAAATTCGGTTAAAACAAACGGTTGCATTACGTTAAACCGGGTCGCGAACGGGGCTTCCAGGGTGCGTGAAAAGCGGCGCCCGGCCCTCAATCGCCGCCGTCGCGACCACGCGGACGGCGACCCGGCGAACGCCCCGACCGCCGTCCCTCGCCCTTGCGCTGACGCCGGGCCTGCAGCTGAGCGGCCTGCTGTTCGCGCTCATCGCGCAGCTTGCGGTAATTGTGCCAGCGCGCCGCATCGATCTCGCCGCTGGCCAGCGCCGCCTGCACCGCGCAGCCCGGTTCGTTGCCGTGCTGGCAGTCGGCGAAACGGCAACGCAGGGCCAGCGCCTCGATGTCGGCGAACAGGTCCATCGATTCCTCGCCGGTCAATTTCAATTCACGCATGCCGGGGGTGTCGATGAGGCAGCCACCGGTCGGCAACGGCAGCAACGCACGGTGCGTGGTCGTGTGGCGGCCACGGCTGTCGCTGCGGCGCACGCGGCCGGTCGCCATGCGCGATTCGCCCAGCAGTGTATTGGTCAGCGTGGACTTGCCGGCCCCGGAGGACCCCACCAACACGGCGCTGTCGCCCGGCCCGAGATACGGCGCCAGGATACGGACGCTGTCCGGGTCCTTGCTGTTGATCAGGTGCAGCGGCGTGCCGTCGGGCAGGCGCTCGCGCAGCTGCTCCAGGCGTGCGATGGCCTGCGCATCACGGTCGGCCTTGCCCAGCAACACCACCGCGCGCGCCCCCGAGCCCTCGATCAGCAACAGGTAGCGCTCGATGCGGCGTGGATTGAAGTCGCCATCCAGGCCGGTCAGCACCAGCACGTGGTCGATGTTGGTGGCGATCAACTGGCGCGCGTAACGCTCGCCGGCGGCGGCCCGGGTCAGGGTGGAACGCCGTGGCAGGACCTGCGTGATCTCTGGCGTCGCCGTGTCGGCCCAGACCACGAAATCTCCCACGGCCGGCCGCTGCGTCGGGTCCAAGCTGCGCTTGAGGAAGTGCCCCGCCGGCTGCGCCGCGAACACCGACACGCCGTCGTGCAACTCGTAACCGGCACGGTGCTGCGCCACCACGCGCGCCACCGGCACGTCCGGCAGTGCGCCGCGCCAGCCGATGTGGCGCAAGGTTTCCAGTGGGGTGGCGGCACTCATGCGCGAAGCGTAGCAGCACACCGCCCGCCATCGTCGTGCAGGATGCCCGCGCCCGCTGCTAGCATGCGGGCGAGTCCACCCGGGATACCCGCCTTGCGCGCCATCGAACCCAGTCCACGCCTCGCCGACGTCCGCTACGACATCCGCGGCGCCCTCGCTCGCCGCGCACGCGAATTGGAAGCCGCCGGCCGGGACATCCTGACGTTGAATATCGGCAATCCGGCCCGTTTCGGCTTCCACGCCCCGCCCCACCTGGCCGAGGCGGTCGCCGCGCATCTGGCCGACAGCGACGGTTACTGCACGGAACAAGGCCTGGACACGGCGCGCGCCGCCGTCGCGGCGCGACAACTGGCCCGTGGCGCCAGTGGTGTGGACCCCTCGCGCGTGTTCATTGGCAACGGCGTCAGCGAGTTGATCGACATCAGCCTGCGCGCACTGCTGGCGCCGGGCGACGAAGTCTTGCTGCCGTGCCCCGACTACCCGCTGTGGAGCGCCGCCACCCGGCTCAACGGCGGTCGGCCGGTCTACTACCCGTGCACGGCATGCAACGCGCACTGGCCGGATCCCGACGACATCGAGGCGCGGATCACGCCGCGTACGCGCGCCCTGGTGCTGATCAATCCCAACAACCCGACCGGCGCCGTGTATCCGCGCTCCCTGCTGGAACGAATGGTGGCGATCGCCGAGACACACGGCCTGCTGCTGTTGTGCGACGAGATCTATGACGACATCGTCTACGACGACACGCCTTTCCAGCCGCTGGCGCCCCTGGCCGGCGCACACCCGTGCCTGAGCTTCGGCGGCCTCAGCAAGGTGCACCGCGCCTGCGGTTACCGGGTCGGCTGGATGACGCTGTCCGGCACGCACGCCGACACCCGCGCCTACCGCGATGCCTTGCAGCTGCTGGCTGCGCTGCGACTGTGTCCCAACGTGCCGGCGCAATGGGCGGTGGCGCCGGCCCTGCAGGGGGTCGACAGCATCGGGGCGCTGACCGCACCGGGCGGACGCCTGCATCGCGCGCGTGCCGCGGTGCTGGCCGGCGTGGCTGCCAGCGAGTACCTCGACATGGTGCCGCCACGGGGTGCGCTGTACGCGTTCCCCTCGGTGCGCGTCGACGCCCTGCCGGTCTTCGACGACAGCGATTTCGCCCTGCGCCTGCTGGAGGATGAGTCGGTGTTGCTGGCGCCGGGCTCCAGCTTCAACCTCACCGCCAGCCGGCACCTGCGTCTGACCCTGTTGCCCGACCCGGACACCCTTGCCGAAGTCTTCACGCGCATTGAACGTACCCTGGCGCGGCTGGCGGGCACCCCCGCCTCCGGCACCGTGGCCACGGCGTGAGGGTGCCGCACATGTCGCTTCCGTACCGGTTTCTTGCCCTGGGTGATTCCTACACCATCGGCGAAGGCGTGCCGCCGGCGACACGCTGGCCCTGCGTGGTGGCCGCACGTCTGCGCGCGCGTGGCCTGGCGCTGGATGATCCGCGGATCGTCGCGGTCACGGGCTGGAGCACCGACGAGCTGGCCGCCGGCATCGAAGCGGCGGCCCCGCGACCGCCCTGGGACCTGGTCACCCTGCTGATCGGCGTCAACAACCAGTATCGCGGCCGCGACCTGGACAATTACGACGACGAATTCGGCACCCTCCTGCAACGCGCGGTCGGTCTGGCCGGCGGCCGCGCGAACCGGGTGGTGGGCGTGTCCATTCCCGACTGGGGCGTAACCCGCTTCGCGCGGGTGGAAGAACGCGATGGCGCGCGCATCGGCGCCGACCTGGATGCCTTCAATGCCGCGGCGCAGGCGCGGGTGCGGTCCGCCGGCGCCCGCTGGGCGGATGTCACGCCGGTGTCGCGGCACTGTGGCGAGGCACCGGACATGCTGGCCGATGACGGGCTGCACCCTTCGGCGGCACAATACGCCGTGTGGGCCGACGTGATCGCGCCCGTGGCGGAGGCGGCGCTGCGCGATGGCCAGGAGCATGCGATCGGCACCGACGACGGTAAGCGGCGAGCGGGGCCTTGAAGCCCGCGCCTGCCGCCAGCATATGATTCCCTTGACCCTTGCTTTTTTTCCGGAGCTTTTCCATGTCCCTCGACCCCGCCATCCGTGAACGCATCGACGCCATCGTCAAGGAGCACCGCGTGGTGCTGTTCATGAAGGGTGACCGTCAGCAGCCCATGTGCGGTTTTTCCGCCGCCGCCAGCGGCGCCCTGAACGACCTCCTGCCCGAGTATCACACCGTCAACGTGCTGGCCGATCCGGACATCCGCGAGGGCATCAAGGTGTATGGCAACTGGCCGACGATTCCCCAGCTGTACGTCGACGGCGACCTGGTGGGCGGCGCCGACATCGTGCGCCAGATGTACACCAGCGGC
Source organism: uncultured Rhodanobacteraceae bacterium (assembly GCA_964566965.1). Classification (GTDB taxonomy): domain Bacteria; phylum Pseudomonadota; class Gammaproteobacteria; order Xanthomonadales; family Rhodanobacteraceae; genus Oleiagrimonas. The sequence continues at coordinate 45,704 of CAZMKO010000003.1, read as the reverse complement.
GAACTGCATGCCCTGTTCGGCCTGCCCGAGCCGGACCGCACCCCGCCCGGGATCACCATCACCGACAAGGCCGCCGAGGCCATCGGCAACGGCATGGCCGATGCCGGCGACATGGCGCTGCACCTGGAAGTGGGGGCCGATCACAGCGCCAGCTTCCGCCTTGCGCCAGCCGGCGACAACGACATCGTGGCCACCGCCAACGGTCTGGAAGTGCATTTCGATCCGGGCAGCGCCCAGCGCGCGCGCGGCATCACCATCGACTGGGTGGAGACCATGCAGGGCGCGGGGCTGAGCCTGCGCTTCCCCGGCGCCACCGAGGTCAAGCCGATGCAGGTCGACGAACTGAAGCGGCGCCTCGAGGCCGGCGACATCACCCTGGTCGACGTGCGTCCGGCACCGGTCCGGGCCAAGATACCCTCGCTTCCACAGGCGCGCGTGCTGGAGGAAGAGGGGTACGAAGCACTCAACGCCCTGCCCGAGGACACCGAACTGGCCTTCATCTGCGTCAAGGGCGTTTCCAGCCGAGGCATCGCCGAGCAATTTGCCGCGCACGGTTTCAAGCATGTCTACAGCGTCGAGGGCGGCATGAACGCCTGGCAGGACGCCGAAGGCGCGTGAACCTCAACGCGCAAGGCCGGGCATCGGCCCGGCCTTGCGCGCATCGCTCACCCGGTCGCCCGCATGTGGCGGGCGACCACGGTCAGGGCTCGTCGTCCTCCAACTCTTCCTCGAAGCGCAGGTGCTTGACGCTGCGCCCATTGCGGCGCACCAGTTTCAGCGCCTCGATACCAATCTGGATGTGTGCCTGGACGTAGTTTTCGGTGACCTTGCGGTCGCTGGCGGCGGTCTTGACGCCCTCCGGGATCATCGGCTGGTCGGACACCAGCAGCAACGCGCCGGACGGGATGGAGTTGGCGAAGCCGGCCGCGAAGATGGTCGCTGTCTCCATGTCCACCGCCATGCAGCGCGTGTGGCGCAGGTATTCCTTGAAGGTGTCGTCGTGCTCCCACACCCGCCGGTTGGTGGTGAACACGGTGCCGGTCCAATAGTCGTGGCCCAGGTCGCGGATCATGGTCGACACGCCGCGCTGCAACTGGAACGCGGGAAGCGCCGGCACGTTGCGCGGCAGGTAGTCGTCCGAGGTGCCCTCGCCGCGGATCGCGGCAATCGGCAGGATCAGGTCGCCGATACGGTTCTTCTTCTTGACCCCGCCGCATTTGCCGAGAAACAACGCGGCCTTGGGGCTGATCGCCGACAGAAGATCCATGACCGTCGCGGCGTTGGGGCTGCCCATGCCGAAATTGATCAAGGTGATGCCGTCCGCCGTGGCGTTGGGCATGGGTTTGTCCGCCCCCTTCACCTCGACGCCGTTCCACTCGGCGAAAAGCTCCACGTAATGGCCGAAGTTGGTCAGCAGGATATATTCGCCGAAGTCCTCCAGTGCCGTGCCGGTGTAGCGTGGCAGCCAGTTGGCGACGATCTCGTTTTTCTCTTTCATGTATCTGTCCGTCAAGGCGCGCCGCACATGCGGCACGCAACGCCGGTGACGCCACACCGGCCAAAAGCCCTCTGCATATCCCGACCATTGTACGCCGATTGCCTGAATGGCACCGGGCAAGCCGTCGCGTGAACCGCGTTTGCGTGGGCTTCAAACTCGGACTGGCACAATGGCTCTCCGTCCGTCGCGAGGGTACTTGCATGTGGATCGCCGCCATCATCATCGCCGTGCTGGCCGCCCTGGCACTGGCCTTCCTCGGGCGCGGCTGGATAGCCTGGGTGGTCGGCTTGGGCGTGCTGTTCATCGCCTGGCTGATCGACGCCGGCAGCGTCACGACAACATTCTCACTGGTGCTGGCCCTGGCCGCACTGGTGGCCCTGGTGACCGGCTTCGCGCCGCTGCGACGAATCTTGTTCGCGCGCGCCCTGATGCCGCTGTTGGGCAAGGCGCTGCCCCGCCTGGGCGACACCGAACGGGTGGCGCTGGAAGCCGGCAGCGTGTGGTGGGACGCGCAGATTTTCTCCGGCCGGCCGGACTGGGCCCGCCTGCTGGACTTCCGCTGCCAGCCGCTCAGTGAACGCGAACAGGCGTTCCTGGACGGTCCGGTGACCGAACTGTGCCGGCACATGGACGACTGGGACATCGAACAGCGCCGCGGTTTGTCCGAGGCAACCTGGGACTACCTCAAGCGCGAACGCTTCTTCGGCATGATCATCCCCGAGCGCTACGGCGGACTGGGGTTTTCCGAGATCGGCCACTCGCGCGTGGTCACGCGCATCGCCAGCCGCTCCATCGCCGCGGCGGTGACCGTGATGGTGCCCAACTCGCTGGGGCCGGCCGAGCTGCTGCTGGAATACGGCACCGACGAGCAAAAGGACCACTACCTGCCGCGCCTGGCCGACGGCCGCGACATTCCCTGCTTTGCCCTTACCGGCCCCGAAGCCGGCTCGGACGCGGCCGCCACCCAATCCACCGGCATCGTCGAGCGCGGCCTGTGGAACGGCGAAGAAGTGCTCGGCATGCGGCTCAACTGGAACAAGCGCTATATCACGCTGGCACCGGTGGCGAGCCTGATCGGGCTGGCCTTCCGGTTGCACGACCCGCACGGCCTGCTCGGCGACACCGAGGACCTCGGCATCACCTGCGCGCTGATCGCCAGCGATCTGCCCGGCATCACCATCGGCAAGCACCACGACCCGATGGGCGTGCCCTTTGCCAACGGCCCGATCACCGGCGAGGATGTGTTCGTGCCATTGGACGCGATCATCGGAGGGCGGGCGCGCATCGGCCAGGGCTGGCGCATGCTGATGGAATCGCTCGCGGCGGGGCGGTCGATCTCGTTGCCGGCCCTGTCGGTGGGCGCCGCGCAGATGGCCACCCGCATCAGCGGTGCCTACGCCACCGTGCGCGAACAGTTCGACACGCCCATCGGCCGTTTCGAGGGCATCGAGGAACCGCTGGCCCGCATCGCCGGCATGACCTGGATGATGAGCGCCACGCGCACCCTCACCTGCGGCGCGCTGGACGCCGGCGAACGCCCGGCGGTCCTGGGTTCCATCGCCAAGGCCTACCTCACCGAGGGCATGCGCGAGGTGGTGTCCGACGCCATGGACATCCGCGCCGGCTCGGCCATCCAGCGCGGGCCGCGCAACCTGCTCTCGCGCATGTGGATGTCGGTGCCAATCGGCATCACCGTGGAGGGCGCCAACATCCTGACCCGCTCCATGATCATCTACGGCCAGGGCGCCATCCGCTGCCACCCTTACGTGCAGACCCTGATCCAGGCCGTGGACAAGAACGACCACAAGGCCTTGGACAAAGCCACCTTCGGCTACGCCAACTTCGTCGTCACACGCGCCGTGCGCGCGTTTCTGCTGGCGTTGACCGGAAGCCGCCTGGCGCGCGTGCCGGAGACCCACGACGTGAAACGCTTCTATCAGCATCTGAGCCGTTTCTCGGCCGCGTTCGCGCTGATCTCCGACATCTCCATGGGCGTACTCGGCGGCTCGCTCAAACGCCGCGAGAAAATTTCCGGACGGCTGGCCGATGCGCTGGCCTGGCAATACCTGGCCGCCGCGTCACTGAAGCGGTATCACGACGAAACCAAGCTGGCCAGCAACTACGACCTGGCCCGCTGGTCCACCGCCCTGGCGCTGTATCGCGTGCAGGAAGCCCTCGTGGGTGTGCTCGACAACCTGCCTTCACGACCTCTGGCCATGCTGGCCCGTTTCCTGGTGTTTCCACTGGGTGCGCGTTTCCGTCCGCCCTCGGACAAGCTCGGCCGGCGCGCCGCCCGCGCCATCCTGGAAAACCGCGAGGCTCGCGTGCACCTCACCGAGGACGTGTACATCCCCGACCCGCAGGAAGCCGGCCTGGGCGCGCTGGAAGCGGCTCTGGAAAAAGCCGTGCGCGCCATGCCGGTGGACGTCAAGTTGCGCGACGCGGTGCGCGACGGCCGCCTCGACCGCGCGCCGGGACACATGCTGGACGACACGGCCCTGGCCGCGGGCGTGATCAGCGAGCAGGAGTACCAATTGCTGGACGCGGCCCGCGAGGCCCGCCAGAACGTGGTCGAAGTGGATGTTTTCGACCCGGAAACCTATCGCGAGCTGCACTAGGGAACCTCGAAAAACCATGCTTTTTTGTGGGAGCGGCTTCAGCCGCGATCCGTACTTGCGGGCATCTCGCCATCGCGGCTGAAGCCGCTCCCACAGATCGACGTCGAGTATCCGGTTTTTCCAGGTTCCCTGCAGTGGCCTTGATGAAAATCCAGGTTTTTCGAGGCTCCCACGAGGAGTGCGAATGGTAGAAACCGTGCGAGCGACGCAACGTGGTTCGAGTCGGATTTTTCGACCATTTGAGGCGAACAGCCGTAGCTATCCAGGGCCTCCATAGGAAAAGTTCCGGTTGGCAGCCGCCGGCGGATCGCTAGACTGGCCCCATTCGACGGCGCCGCTCCCGCGGCAAGGATGATTGCATGCGCACCGGCCTGGTGATGGATGCCACCTGTGATCTGCCCCGTGATTTCATCTCGCAACACGGGATCACGGTGTTGCCGGTCCGGGTCGACCTTGATGGACAAGCCTTCCCCGACCACCGCGATCCCAACGACGTGCGCCGTTTTCTGGAGCGCGAAGGCTCTCTGTCGGCAGCACACGCCGATACCGCGCCGTTGTCGACACCGGACATCGAGGCCTTCATCCTGGATGAACTGGTCATCCGCTACGACTGCCTGTTCTGCCTGACCACGAGCGCCACCCGCAGCGACACGCACGCCAACCTGGAAAAAGCCGCGTTCGGTGTCCTCAAGCGCTATCGGGAAGTACGTGAACAGGCCGGCCATCAAGGCCAGTTCCTGCTGCGGGTGATCGACACGCAAACCCTGTTCGCCGGCTCCGGTGCCCTGGTCGCCGAAGCCGCCCACCTGATCGCCGAGGGGCAGGCTCCCGGCGCCATTCGTGAGCGCCTCGGCGTGCTGGCCCGACATGCGTACGGCTACCTGTTGCCACGCGACCTGCACTACCTGCGCGCCCGTGCGCGCCGCAAGGGCGACCGCAGCATCGGATGGGTGGGCGCGACCCTGGGTTCGGCACTGGACATCAAGCCGCTGCTGCGCGGATGGCGCGGCCAGACCGGCCCGGTGGCACGCCCCCGTGGCTTCGAAAACGGTGCCCAAACCCTGTTCGAGCATGCCGCCGCACGGGTGCATGCCGGTCTGATGGCACCCACGGTGTGCCTCGGCTATGGCGGCGAACTGGACATCATGCGCAACCTGCCCGGCTACGAGGCACTGGCCCGGGCCTGTGCGGACGGCGGCGCAACCCTGCTGGAAAGCCCCATGAGCATCACCGGTATGGTCAACGTCGGTGAAGGTGCGCTGACCCTCGGCTACCTCTGCGAGGACGACCCGCTGTCGTTGTGACGCCACCGATCCGCCGCACCGCTATCATGATCGGCATGAGACAGTGTCACCGGTGGCTCACGATGTGCCTGGCGTTGCTGGCCGCCCCGGCAGGGGCCGGCACGGTGTACCAGTGCACGGCGGCAGACGGGCGCGTCAGTTACCAGGATCGCCCCTGCCCGCGCGACCAGCACCAGGAGATAAGGTCATTGCGATCGGCCCCGCCGACGCCCGCACCCGTGCCGCACATGCCACGGGCCGCGCCGGCACCCCGCCCGGGCCCCTCGCGCGCGCACCGTGAACCGCCGGTGGCGGCGCCACCGCGCCTGTACCGCTGCACCCGCGCCACCGACGGCACCACCTACCTCGACGACCACGGCACACCGCCGCCCTATCTGGCACCGATCGGCATGCTGGGAGGACTCCGGCAACCACTTGCCGAGGTCTACGGCAGCCACCAGGGCCCCGGCGTGGGCCTGTCCGCCCCGGAATTGGCCAACCGCCCCTCGTCAGCCACCATCGGCGCCTACATGACGCCGGTACGCGATGTCTGCACGCCGCTGACGCCGCGAGCCGCCTGCGCCGCACTGGCGCGGCAGCACGATGCCAACGAGGACGCCATCCGCAAGGCCTTCGAGAGCGAGCGTGCGCCATTGCGCGCACGTCGACGGCAGCTCGAAACCCGCATGGCGGGTTGTTCGCGCGACTGAGAACACATGGAAAATCGGCCGCCTGCCGCGAGCGTCGGCCCGGCTTTGCCTACGCCAGCACCAGCGTCCGGGCCGGTGCATGCCGGCGTTCATGGGCCAGCAGCCAACGCTTGGCGTCCAGCCCGCCACCGTAGCCGGTCAGGCTGCCGTTGCTGCCGATGACACGGTGACACGGCACCACGATGGCCAACGGGTTGGCACCGTTGGCCGCCCCGACGGCACGGACCGCCCGCGGCCGGCCGATCTGGCGGGCGAGGTCGCCGTAGCTGCGGGTCTCGGCATAGGGAATCGTGCGCAAGCCCTCCCATACCGCCAGCTGGAACGGGGTACCGCGCGGATGCAGCAGCAGGTCGAACACATGCAGCTCGCCGGCAAACCAGGCCTCGAACTGACGTCGAGCCTCGGCCAGCCGGGTACGATCGCGGCGCCAATGGCTGCGGATTTCCAGCGGGTGTTTTTCGTGCGGCAGGCTCACGTAGGCCAGCCCCACCTCGTCCATCACCAGCCGCAGCCGGCCGATGGGCGTATCCAGGTCGTCATGGAAAATCGCGGATTGTCGGGTCATTTCGTCCACTCCAGTCAGGCACCACGCCACAGCAGCATGGTGGCGTAGGCGCGCCATGGCCGCCAGGCCTGGCTGTGCCGCTCCAGGTCCCGGGTCGCCATCTTGTGGCCACCGCCGGCGGCCTTGCGCAACACCAGGTCGGCCGCGGGAAAGGCATCGGGATGTCCGAGTGCCCGCATGGCCACGTAATGGGCGGTCCACGGGCCGATGCCGGGCAAGGCCGTCCATTCGGCGACGAAAGCTTCCAGTCCGCGCTCTGGCCGGAATCCGACGCGGCCCTCGGCCACGGCCCGGGCCATGCCACGCAGGCTCGCCGCGCGCCGACCCACCAGGCCGATGCCGGACAGGTCCGCACGGGCCACCGCCTGCGGCGTGGGGAACGCGACCACTTCACCGATCGCCGCGTCCGCATGCCGCTCACCGCAAAGAGCCACCAGTCGTGCGGCCAGGGTACGCGCCGCGGCCACGCTGACCTGCTGCCCGAGAACGGCACGCACCGCCACTTCGAAACCGCTCCACCCGCCCGGCACGCGTATCCCGGGGCCGGCCGCCAGCGGCGCGGCGAGCATGGGGTCGCGCCCCAGCACGGCGGCGACCACCATGACATCGGCATCCAGATCGAACAGACGCCGCACCCGGGCCACGACGTCCGGCAACACACGCACCGAGCGGTGACGCACGCGAACCCGCAGCCGATGTGCGCCGGCCGGCACATCCACCGCGACATCGCCCGGCGCCCCGTCGAGCACAAACCGGCGCCGGTAGACGCCATCGCTCACCGTCTCCAGGCCAGGCAGGGCACGCCGACCGAAAAACGCGGCCAGGCCGGCAAAATCGAACGGGGGACGCCACGGCAGGTACAGGCACACCTCGCCACCGGCGCGTGGCACCCGCTCACGCCGCAGCTCGCGGGGCGGGCGCCCATAGGCGTCGCGGAACGCGGCATTGAAGCGACGCACGCTGCCATAGCCAGCCGCCAGCGCGATCTCGGTGACCGGCAGGGCCGTCTCGCCCAGCAACTGCTTGGCGAACAACAGTCGTCGCGTCGCCGCCACCCGCGCCGGACCCGCGCCCAGCTGGGCCACGAACAGGCGCCGCAACTGTCGCTCGCCCACCCCCACCCGTGCCGCCAGGGCGGCGACCGGCGCCTCGTCCAGGAAACCGTCATCGATCAGCCGCAACGCGCCGGCCACCAGGGCATTGCCACCGCGCCACGAGGACGCTCCGGCGGCCCGCTCGGGCAGGCAGCGCAGGCAAGGACGGAAGCCGGCGGCGGCGGCCGCCGCGGCCGTGGCGAAGTAACGCACGTTCCGGGGCCGGGCCGGCGGCGCCGGGCATACCGGCCGACAGAAGATGCCGGTACTGGTGACGGCCGTGAAGAACAGGCCGTCAAAACGCGCATCACGGGTCAGACGGGCCTGTTCGCACACCGACGGATCGGGCAGTGCTGTGGTGACAACCTCTTGCATGAGTCCAGCGTAATCCGGCACGCCGGCACGAACCAGCCGTTTTCGGACATCAATGTCCGTCCCACCGTTCACGCCCATTCGGCATAAGCGCGCCGACAGGGCTTACCGGGACGGCACGCGGGCGGCATCATGGACGACATGCCTGCCGACCGACCTTCCGCCCCCGACACCGCGCTGCTGGACATGGACGATGCCAGCGTGATGCGTGACGGCCGGCTGATCCTCCAGCATGTCACCCTGCGCGTCTCCGTGGGGCGGCACACGGCCATCCTGGGCGCGAACGGCGCAGGCAAGTCCACGCTGGTGAAATTGATCACACGCCAGATCTACCCGCTGGCCCGGTCCGACGGGCGCGGTCCGGTTCGCGTGTTCGGCCGCGAGCGCTGGAACGTGGCCGAGTTGCGCGGCCTGCTCGGCATCGTCTCCCCGGCATGGCAACACGACTTCACCGCCACCGGACCGCTGCCGGCCTTCGACGCGGTCGTCTCGGGATTTTTCGCCGCCCGCGGCACCACCGCCATGCACCGGGTCAGCGACGCCATGCGGCAACGGGCTCACGAGGCCCTGGAACGGATGGACGCCGGCCACCTGGCCGAACGCGACCTGGGAAGTCTGTCCACCGGCGAGGCACGCCGCGTGATGATCGCCCGCGCGCTGGTGCACCGGCCGCGGGCCCTGCTGCTGGACGAGCCCTGCGCCGGGCTGGACCTGGTCAGCCGGCGCCGCTTTCTGGAAGACCTGCGCAGCCTCGCCCGTGACGGCACCACGCTGCTGATGGTCACCCACCATGTCGAAGAAATCCTGCCGGAAATCGGCCACCTGGTGCTGTTGCGCGAGGGACGCGTGTGGCGGCACGGCCGCAAATCGGCACTGCTGACCGACACCGCGCTCGGAACCACGTTCGGCATGCCGGTCCGGGTGCGACGGCGCGGCCGGTGGTATCACGCCGCGCTGGACTGACGCGCGACCGCACCTTCCCGGGGGAAGAACGACAATGCCCCTCAAAAGCCGTACTTCAGGAATCCACCGTCGACGGCCACGACCTCGCCGGTGATGTAGCTGGCCGCGGGCAGGCACAGGAATGCCACCGCCGCCGCCACCTCCTCGGGCTCGCCGATGCGTTGCATCGGCGTGCGCGACAACACCTCGTCCAGGTAATCCATGTCGGCCAGGGCGGGCTGCGAACGCCGCGTACGGATATACCACGGGGCCACGGCGTTGACGCGGATGCCGTCGTCGGCCCACTCGCAGGCCAGGTTGCGGGTCAGCTGGTGCAGGGCGGCCTTGGTCATGCCGTAGGGCGCGCCGGTACGCACATGGACGGCGCCGGACACCGAGCCGACATTGACGATGGCCGCGTGCGCGTGCTGCACCAGATGCGGATGCGCCAGCCGGCTCAACTCCCAGGCGCTGTCCAGGTTGGTCGCCACCAGCGCGTGCCACTCCTGACGGGTGTAATCCAGCGCCGGCTTGACCGTGTTCGCGCCGACGTTGTTGATCAGCAGCGACAGGGCCGTATCCAGGTCGCGCACCCAGTCGAAAACCGCCAGCCGGTCCTCGTCCTGGGCCAGGTCGGCGGCCAACGCCAGCACCCGGCGCTCCGGACATTCCTCGGCCAGCTCGGCGCGTGCCTGCTCCAGATGGCCCTCGTCACGCGCCACCATCAACACGTCGGCACCAAGCAGGGCCAGTTCGCGGGCGCAGGCTCGGCCGATACCCTGGCTGGCACCGGTGACCAGTGCGGTGTGACCGTCGAGGCGCCAGCGTTCACGCCGGGCGGCGGCCGGGCCGGCCGCGTACGTGGCAGCGTGCTGCCCGTCGTCGGCCGGCACGCTCACAGGCTGCGTCCGTCCACCTGCCGCACCGGCAGGTCCGAACGATCCAGGTCGGGCAGACAACGCACGTTCACGGCGGCGGTCGCGTTGCCGTCACCGTCCTTGCCGAACCCGAGCGGCGCGCAGCCGCAGACCGGGCAGAAATGATGTTCGATGACATGCTTGTTGAACGTGTAGGTCGCCATGTCGGATGCCGGCGTTTTCAAGCGCACCGCGTCGCGTGGCACGAACCACAGCAGGTAGCCCTTGCGACTGCAATGCGAACAGTTGCACTCGATGAGCCCGCCCGGCTCGCCTTCAACGTCGAACTGGATGCGACCGCAATGGCAGCTGCCTTGATGAATCATGATGATCTCCTCCGACGGACGTCGATGCGCCCTTCGTCTGCGAGACTCAGAAGGTACCAGCGACGGGCGCGCGGCAGAAGCAATAAGCGTAGATGCCTGGCCGACCCGCGCGCGCCTGCCGCCACAGCGCCAGATCCGGTTCGGCACGTTGCGCCAGTGCGGCGGCCCAACGCGGCAGGCGGATGCCGTGCGCCAGCAACGCGCGCGCCGAGCCACTCTCGCTGACGCCCTGCATGAAGCGGCCGAAGCCGGAAATCCGGGGACGCAGGTAACCGACCGACCAGGCATCGCCCAAGTGGGCCAGTTTCGCGGCGGCAGCCACCGCCTCGTGCAGACCACCGAGTTGATCCACCAATCCGCGCTCGCGCGCCTGGCGGCCGGTCCATACCCGTCCCTGCGCGATGCGGTCCACGGCTTGTACCGACTTGCCGCGTGCGCGCGCCACGCCCCCGACGAAGTCGCGGTAGCCTTTTTCCACACTGCTCTGCACCATGCGTGCCACGTCCGGGTCCAGCGGCCGGGTGATGTCGAAGGCACCGGCCAGCGGCCCCACACCGACACCGTCGCTGTGCACGCCGATCCTGTCCAGCGTGTCGGGCACATCCAGCAACATGCCGAAGATGCCGATCGAGCCGGTGATGGTATCGGGTTCGGCGTAGATGCGGTCGGCATCCATGGCGATCCAGTAGCCGCCACTGGCCGCCACGTCACCCATCGACACCACCACCGGCTTGCCGGCCTCGCGCGTCCATGCCACCTCGCGGCGGATGCGTTCGGCCGGATACACGGCCCCGCCGGGTGAATTGACGCGCAACACCAGGGCCTTGATGGACGGATCCTGGCGCGCCTCGCGGATCAGTTTGGCGGTGGACTCCCCGCCGATGCGGCCCGGCATCTGCCGACCGGCGCGGATCTCGCCTTCGGCGACCACGATCGCGATGTCGGCATGACGGCCGTCGCGCGGACGCGGACGCACGCGTGCCAGGTAGTCGTCCATGTCCACCTGGCGGAACCCGTGCCGGCCGTGGCCGGCGGGAACACCCTGGCGGCGCAGCATCGCGATCAGTTCATTGTGGGTGGCGGTACCGTCGATCCATCCCAGCTTCTCGGCCAGCGCCGCGCTGTCGCCCTTCCCCGCCGCCAGGGATGTCGGCCAAGTGTCGACGTCCCGTTCCAGCGCGGCCGGATCCAGCGAACGTTGCGCGGCCACGTCCGCGATCCACTGCGACCACAATCCGCCCAACCAGTAGCGGTCGGCCTCCTTGGCGGCATCGGATGCATGGTCGAGCACGTACGGCTCGGCGGCGGACTTGAACTGGCCGACCCGGAACAGGTGCACCTTCGCGCCCAGCTTGTCCAGCAGGTCCCGGTAAAACAGGCGGTAGCTGGACAGGCCGGTAATCATCACCCCACCCATCGGATCGAGCAGCACGCGGTCGGCGTGCGCGGACAGGTAATACTGGTTGCGGTCCAGCTGGCTGGCCCACACCGTCACGCGCTTGCCCGCCGCACGAAAGCGGTCCAGCGCCGCAGCCACTTCATGAAGCGAGGCGAAGCCACGGGTCTCCAGCTCGCCGGGCAGCAGCAGGATGCGCCCGATATGGGCATCGCCGGCCGCCCGGTCGATGGCGTCGACCATGTCGCGCACGCGAACCTGGCGTACATCCTGGCCGGACAAGGTGTCCAGCGCGCGCGCCAGCGGCGAGGCGCTGAACTGCTCGACCAGCTGGCCCGACGGCTTGAGCACCAGCACGGTGGCATCCTGCAGCGGCGGCGGCTTGCGCCCCAGCACGAGCGCCAGCCATGCCAGCAGCCCGAAAAACACCAGGTTGAGTATGACCAGGCGGATCAGGTTGATGCCCCGCAACAAGGTCCACACGAATCCACCGAAACCACTGCGTGTGCGTTCGGCCATGCCCGTTTGCTCCGTGATCGATGCGGGCAGCGTAACCGTTTTGGGCCCGGCCGGTCACCCTTCGGCACGCGCAGCAGGTGGGCGATTTTTTCACACGCTCTCAGTCGATCGGGGGCGACGGGCCGGTGGCGGCCTGCGGTGTATCGCGGCGCCAGCGTGCACCGTGCGCGCGACGCCAGAACCGCCGGAACAGCAACACCGCCGCCACGCTCAGGCCCGCCGCCAGACCCATCCACATGCCGCGCGCGCCCAACCCCCGATCAAATGTCAGCCACCAGCCCACCGGCATGCCCACGCCCCAGTAGGCGAACGCGGCGATGAGCATCGGCACGCGCGTGTCCTTGAGACCGCGCAGGGCGCCGTTGGAAGCCACCTGGATGCCGTCGGAAAACTGGAACACGCCGGCCAGCACCAGCAACTGGGCCGCCAGCGCGACCACGGTCGTGTCGTTGCTGTAGAGCATGGCAATGGCGTGCGGGATGCCGATCATCAGCGCCGCCGAGACCAGCTGCGTGGCCAGTGCCAGCGTGATGCCGCAGAACCCCGCATAACGCACGGCTCCGGCATCGCCACGCCCGGCGGCGTGGCCGACACGGATGGTGATGGCCATGGCCAGACCGAGGGGAATCATGAATGCCACCGACGACACATTGAGCGCCACCTGGTGCGCCGCCGCCTGGTCCACGCCGAGCGTGGCGATGGCCAGTGCCACCGCCACGAAGATGCCACCTTCCATCAGCACGCTGACCGCCATCGGCACCCCCAGGCCCAGCAGTTCCCCGATCACCGCCCAACGCGGCCAGTCGAACCGATCCATCAGGCGCAGTCCGCGGTAGTTGCGGTGGCGCAGGATGTAGACGGCAAAGCCGATGAATTCCAGCCACAGCACCACCGCCGTGGCGATGCCGCTGCCCAGGGCGCCCAACGGCGGCACGCCGAACTCGCCGTACATCAAAATCCAGTCCAGCGGCGCCAGCACCACCAGGCCGCCGAGGCTGAAAAACATCGACGGTCGCGGCATGGACAGGCCCTCGGAGAGTCCGCGCAACGCGAAGTAGCCCACCAGCGCCGGTGCGGCCCAGCCGATCGCGCCCAGGAAATCCCCCACATCGTGACGCAGCTCCGGCACCACGCCGATCACGTCCAGCAGCGGTTCGGCACGACGCACCAGCAGGCACAACACGATCCCCAGCACCAGAGCGATCCACAACGCCTGGCGGAACACCGCGCCTATCTCGTCGCGCCGTCCGGCGCCGTCGAGCTGCGCCACCGTGGGCGGCACCGCCATCATGGTGCCGATGCCGGCCAGGATGGCCAGCGACCACACACCCGCACCCGTGGCCACCGCCGCCTGCACGTGCGCGTTGACGTGCCCGGCCAGCAGCGCATCGACCACGTTGGTACCCATGGCCGCCAACTGGGCGGCGATCAATGGCAACGCCAGGCGCACGGTGGCACCCAGCTCGTGCCGGACGCGTGGCAGATCGACTTGGCGCAACCCGAACATGAACGTGCCATCCGGGCCGTGGGCCCACACAACGAAGAACCTTTTATTGTAATACCGAAGCCGTCCGTGTACCGCGCACGGGCTTCCCGGGCCTGCCCGCCACCGCACCCACGACCATCGTGGCTCCGCGATTCGCCACCAGGCAACCGCCCGGAGCATCCGGTCGCCACACGTTCATGGCGACATCCAGCGTCCGGTTCATGCGGCGCATGGCGCGGACCCGGCGGCCCTCCCGAAGCGCACGATGGCCGGGGTTTTCAGGCGACATCGGGCCGGGCAGCGGCCGCGATCGCCGGCGGTTTTGCACAACAGCCGACGCACGCCGACCGCCTCCCCGAATGCGGATGCCCGGCACCATCATCGACCGGCAACGCATAAACAAGCCATTGATTTTAAAATGAAAAAATAGAGTGATTAATTTTTACCCAATATGTCGCCGCCCCTGCAGGCATGCGGCACAGGCGCCGCCCTCCCGTCCCCATCCACAATGTTATCCACAGCTTTTGTGGATAAACCATAAACCCCACGTGACTCACACACTTAGCCGCCATTTCAAAAGTCCGGTTCGGAAAGTGCGCGTAGGTGGCCACCTCTCCCGGCCGGGAACCGCGCCGGCTACACTGCCGGCATGCCCGACGTCCTGCGTATCGCCCTGCCCGTGCCCCTGCCGCGGCTGTTCGACTATCTGCCGCCCGCCGATGGCGGCCCGGTGGTCCCCGGCTGCCGGGTGCGGGTACCGTTTGGCACCGGCCAGCGCGTGGGCATCGTGGTGGCGACGGGGACGGATGCATCCACACCCGCCGACAAGCTGAAACGGGTCGCCGACGTCATCGACCGCATGCCGCTGCTGGACACCGAACTGATGTCCACGCTGGCCCGCGCCGGCCGCTATTGGCTGGGCGCCCCGGGCGATGTGCTGTTCGGCGCCTTGCCGGTGGCCCTGCGCGGCGACCGGCCACCACCGGAGCCCGGCATCGAGGCCTGGGCTCTCACCGCGGAGGGCGAGGCCGCGCGAGCCGCAGGAAAGCGGCGCGGGCGTTCGCGCCGGCTGCTGGCGCTTCTCGCCGAGGGCACGCGCCGTGCCGACGCCTTGACCCTGCAACTGCCCGACTGGCGCGACGCGGCCCGGCGCCTGGAACGCGCGGGTCTGGTCCAACGCCACCATCTGACCGACGCCGATGCCGCGCCGCCGGCCCGCGAAGGACCGGACCTCAACCCCCACCAGCAGCAGGCTGTCGACGCCGTGCGACATGCCGCGCCGGGCTTCCAGGCGTTCGTGCTGGAGGGGGTCACCGGCAGTGGCAAGACGGAGGTGTACCTGGCCCTGATGCGCGACGCGCTGGCACACGGCCGCCAGGTCCTGATGCTGGTGCCGGAGATCAGCCTGACGCCGCAAACCGTGCGACGACTGCGCGAACGCCTGGGCAGCCAGGTCGAAGTGCTGCATTCAGGTCTGCCCAAGGGGGAGCGGGCACGTGCCTGGCTGCGCGCGAGGCATGGCCGGGCGCGCGTCGTCCTGGGCACGCGTTCGGCCATTTTCACCCCGCTGCCGCGGGCCGGCCTGATCGTGGTCGACGAGGAACACGACACCTCCTACAAACAGCAGGACGGCTTCCGTTACCACGCGCGCGACCTCGCCGTCTGGCGCGCGCGTACCCTGGACGTACCGATCGTGCTGGGATCGGCCACGCCGTCCCTGGAAACCCTGGCCAACATCCAGGCCGGGCGCTACCGGCACCTGACCCTGCCCGAACGCGCCAGCGCCCGGCCCGCGCCGCAAGTGCGCCTGGTCGACATCCGCGCGCAGCGCCTTCAGCACGGTCTGTCGCCGGAATTGCTGCGCCACATCGAAGCGGCGTTGGAACGCGACGAGCAGGTACTGGTGTTCCGCAACCGCCGCGGCTACGCGCCGGTGCTGATGTGCCACGCCTGCGGGTGGCACGCCCACTGCGAACGCTGCGACAAACCGATGACGCTGCACGCCGCGCGGCGGCGTCTGGTCTGCCACCACTGCGGGCACGAACGCCGCCTGCCCGAGGCCTGCCCGGATTGCGGTTCGCCGCACCTCAAACCGCAGGGGCATGGCACCGAACGTCTGGAGGAAACCCTGCGTGCGCGGTTCCCGGACACGCCGGTGTGGCGCATCGACAGTGAGACCACGCGCCGCCGCGATGCGTTCGAGAAAATTCTCGAGGGCTTGAGGCCCGATCGCGCGGCCATCCTGGTCGGTACCCAGATCCTGGCCAAGGGTCACGACCTGGACAACCTGACCCTGGTCGCCATCACCGGCGTCGACGAAGGCCTGCTGAGCGTGGATTTCCGCTCCCAGGAGCGCCTGGCGCAGCTGGTGGTGCAGGTGGCCGGACGCGCCGGACGCGCGCAAAAACCGGGCACGGTGCTGCTGCAGACCCACCATCCCGAGCACCCTTTCCTGCACTCGCTGCTGGGCAAGGGCTACGCGGCCACCGCCGCCGACCTGTTGGCCGAACGCCGTACCCTGCAACTGCCGCCGGCTTCGAGCCAGGCCCTGCTGCGCGTCGAGGCCCACCAGAAAGACACCGTCAACGCCTTCCTCAAGGCGGCGCATGCGGCACTGCCCGGGCACACCGCGCTGCGCGTGCTGGGGCCGATGCCTGCTCCGATGCCGTTGCGCGCCGGCCGGCACCGCGGACAGATCCTGCTCGAGGCCGACCGCCGCGGCGAACTCCACACCCTGCTGCGCTCCTGGCGGGATGCCTTGCTGGCACTGCCCGGCGCGCGTCGCGTGCGCTGGTCGATCGACGTTGATCCGGTGGATTTGTATTGAAGGGCCGTGAATGCCAGCCCAGGCAAGCTACCAACCATCGCGGCCATGGGCCGCTCCCGCAGGGCTTGCTCGGAATTCCCGGAAACCCTTGTGGGAGCGGCCCATGGCCGCGATGGCTGGCCCTCCAACAACGAACGGCCCCGCAGGGCCGTCCATCGGTCATCACATTGCCTCGCCGCGTCAGGCCACGAACAGGCCGCGCATCTTCTTCATGGCATTGGCCTCGATCTGGCGAATGCGCTCGGCGGACACGCCGTACTCGTCGGCCAGTTCCTGCAAGGTGGCCTTGTTGTCCTCGTCCAGCCAGCGGCGCTGCACGATGTCGCGCGAACGTGCGTCCAGTTCATTCATGGCAGTGCTCAGGGTTTCCAGCCGATTTTCGGTCTGGTCGGCATCGGCCACGTTGTCGTAGGGATCGGCATCGTGATCCATCAGGAAGGCGGCCGGCGCCGGCTTGTCGTCATCGCCGGCATCGACCGGTGCCTCGAAGCCGATGTCACGGCCCGACAGACGCGATTCCATTTCCAGCACGGTCTTCTCGGGCACGCCGAGATCCTCGGCCACGGCCTTGACCTCGCCGGCGTTGAGCCAGCCCAGGCGCTTCTTGGACTTGCGCAGGTTGAAGAACAGCTTGCGCTGCGCCTTGGTGGTGGCGACCTTGACGATGCGCCAGTTCTTGAGGATGAACTCGTGCATCTCGGCGCGGATCCAGTGCACGGCGAAGCTGACCAGGCGCACGCCGTGGTCGGGGTCGAAACGCTTCACCGCCTTCATCAAGCCGATGTTGCCTTCCTGTATCAGGTCGGACAGCTGCAGCCCGTAACCGGAATAACCGCGCGCCACATGCACCACGAAACGCAGGTGCGACGTCACCAGATGACGGGCGGCCTCGAGATCATCTTCACCGCGGAAGCGGCGTGCCAGGGCCTGCTCTTCCTCCACCGACAGCACCGGGATGCGGTGCACGGCGGAAATGTAGGCATCCAGACTGCCCATGCGGCCCAGTACCGGCAAATTGTTGGCAACCATGGCCTGTGACATGCAAGTAACCTCGCTGTGTGATCGTACAGATTAGCACTCCGACAGTTGGAGTGCTAACGGGCGGAAAAGTTCCGGTTTTCGCCCGGTTCCGATGGGTGGAAAGCTTTATTGTACCAAAGAGTATATGAAATGGGATTGAACGCGATGTTCGCGTTGGCGAACGCCGTTCAGCCCACGCTTTCCAGCGTCGCGCGCGGCGGCAGCGACCAGTCCACCGGTTCGCGTTCGTGCTCCGCCAGGAAACGGTTGGCGGCCGAGAAGTGGCCGCAGCCGAGAAAGCCCCGGTGCGCCGACAGCGGTGACGGATGCGGCGCCCGCAGGACGTGATGCCGACGCCCGTCGATGAGCCGTCCCTTGGCCTGCGCGTAGCTTCCCCACAACAGGAACACCAGGCCGTCCCGGCCGCGGTTCAATTCGCCAATGACGGCATCGGTGAATGCCTCCCAGCCGCGCCCGCGGTGCGCGCCGGCGCGCCCCCGCTCGACCGTAAGCACGCTGTTGAGGAGCAGCACGCCGCGACGTGCCCACGGGGTCAGACAACCATGATCCGGCGGCACGGTCCCCAGATCGCGCTCGATCTCCCGGAAGATGTTGGCCAGCGAGGGCGGCACCCGCACGCCGGGCCGCACCGAAAAGCACAGGCCGTGCGCCTGGCCCGGCCCGTGGTATGGATCCTGGCCGAGAATCACCACCTTCACGGCATCGAACGGCGTGTACTCGAACGCCGCGAAGATTTCCCGGCCGGGCGGGAAAACAGCCTTGCCGGCGCGTTTCTCGGCACGCAGAAAATCGCCCAGCGCTCGCATGTCGGGGCGCTGGAAATACTCGCCCAGACGCGCTTTCCAGCTCGCCTCCAGTTTGACGTCCCCGTCAGGCATCGCAAGATCCCCGCACATGCCGCGCCACGCGCAGCTGAAACAGCAGTTTGGTCACCAGAAGGCGCTCCTCGACCGGTTTTTCCACCAGATCGTTGGCGCCGGCACGGATCAGGGCCGCCTGCTTGGCGGGATTGTCGTCACCGGTCATCACCAGCACCGGCAGGCCGCCCTTGGAGTAACCATAATCGTCGCGTACCCGCTGCAACAAGTCGCCGCCGGTCAATTCGCCCTTCAACGTGACGTCGGTGAGCACCACGTCGGCGCCGACGCGTCCCTGTGCACGGGCCGTGTCGAGCAGGGCCAACGCGTCCTCGACGCTACTCACATGGAGCACGGTCAAGCCGTGCTTTTCCAGCATGCGCCGGGTAGCCAGGGCGACCACACGGCTGTCCTCGACATACAACACCTCCCCTTCGGCGGCACCGACCGGGCTGACGTAGCCGCGGATGAAATCGGCCAGGGCATGAAACCCCAGCGACTTGTCGAAATAATCGGTGACATCATCGCCCAGACTGCGCTCGCGCAGGCGCGCATCGACATCTCCGGACACCACCACGATCGGCACGTAGGTCTGGGCCACGTACTCGCGGATGTAGCCGGCCAATTCCAGCCCGTCCATGTCCGGCAGCCGCAACGCGATGGTGACGAAGTCGATGACATCATCCTGCAGTGCGGCCTTGGCCTCGGCGCCATCGGCGCAGGCCACCACGGTCACGCCTTCGAGCTCGCTCTCGAGCACGCGCGTGATCAGGCGCCGCACCACCCTGGAGCCGTCCACTACCAGCACGCGCGGTTCGGTGCTGGCCGTGTGCCGACCGATATTCGTACTCATTGCCGTGCCGTTCCCCCTCGAACCTCAGCGTGAATCAATCGCTCAAGCGCAGCCAGCGCGCGCTGACCACGCGCGCGCCCAGCCAGCCCAGCGCCGCGGCCAGTGCCGGAGCCAGCAACAGCTGCCACCACGCCAGTCCGTCGATGCGCAGCCGCCCGCCGTAGCTGGCCATGAGTTGCTGCATGGGTCCGGCCAGCATCGCCTCCACCAGCAGGACCAGCACGCTGGCCACCAGGCCGCCGGCCAGACCGTACCAGAAGCCGGTATACAGATACGGCCGGCGCACGAACGCATGGCTGGCGCCGACCAGCTTCAATACGCCGATTTCCTCGGCCCGCCCCTGAATATCCAGCCGCACGCTGTTGCCGACCACCAGCAAGGCCGCCAGCGCCAGCAGCGCCACCATGGCCACGACCACACGCCGGCCCACGTCGACCAGTGCATCCAAGCGCTCGCGCCAGGTGCCGTCGTCCTGCACCTGGTCGACCCCCGGCTGCGCGCGCAGGTCAGTAGCAAGAGCTTCGATCGCGGCCGCCTCGGCGTGCGCGCGTGGTTCAACCACGATCACGTATGGCAGCGGATTGTAGTCCAGCGAATGCAGGGCTTTTGCGAACCCCTGCATGGATGCAAGTTCCCGCATGCCGGCGTCGGGCGTCACCACTTCCACACCGCCCACGTCCTCGCGTCCACCCAACTTGTCGGCCAGTGCCGTGACCTTGTCGGCCGGCGCGTCCACCTGCATGAACACGTTCAGGGCCTGGGTCCGACCCAGGCTGCCGGCCAGTTGCTGCACGTTGCCGAGCACCAGCCAGAACGCCAGCGGCAGGGCCAGGGCAAACCCCATGACCAGCACCGTCAACAATGTTCCCACCGGCCGCGCGGCCAGCCGCCGCATGCTGGCCCGCAGACACCAGACGTGGTGCCGCCCCCACACCGCCAACCGATGTGGCGGACGCGGCGCGGCGCGCCTGCCATCCTGCCGGGTCATCACGCCACCTCCTGCGCGGGCACGTCGTCGACCATACGGCCGTGATCGAGCACCAGCACGCGTTGTTTCATGCTTTTGATGAGCATCAGGTCATGGCTGGCGACAAGCACCGTGGTGCCCACACGCTGAAACGCCACGAACAGGCCCAGGATCTCGCGGGCCAGCCCCGGGTCGAGATTGCCCGTGGGTTCATCCGCGATCAGCACCGGCGGCTTGGTAACGATGGCACGGGCGATACCGACCCGCTGCTGCTCGCCGGTGGACAACGTCACCGGCGGCTGGTTTTCATAGCGCAGCAGGCCGACCTTCTCCAGCGCCGCGCGCACGCGCCGGGCCCGCTCGGCCGGCGCCATGCCGGTGATCACCAGCGGCAACTCGACATTGGCGAACACGCTGCGGTCCAGCAGCAGACGGTGGTCCTGGAACACCATGCCCAGCTCGCGACGCAGCAGCGGAACCTGCCGCTCGCGCACGGTGGCCAGGTTGCGCCCGTCCAGCGTGACGGTGCCATGCGTGGGCCGCTCGATGCGTGCCAGCAGCTTCAGCAGGGTGCTCTTGCCGGCGCCGGAGTGACCGGTGACGAACACCATCTCGCCGGCATCGACATGGAACGACAACCCGGCCAGGGCTTCCTGGCCGGTGGGATAGCGCATGCTGACCTGGTCGAATCGGATCACGGGTCGGTCACGGAATGGAAGACAGCGCGAGCATACCGTGAAGTGGTGCCGTCGGCGCAGACGACGGCACCGGTCACGGCCTATTTGTGGCCGCCGAACAGCCCCTTGGCCAACCGCTTCAGGAAACCGCCCTTGCGCTCGCCGCCGACGGCGCGCGCATGCACCTGGGTGGTGGTGGCGTGGTTGTTCTTCGGCGCCGGTTGCGGCGAGGTGGCCGGCGCGGCACGCGGCGCGGGAGCCGTGCTCGAGGCACCCTGCGGACGCTTGCGCCGCTCGCGGTTGTCCCGATTTCCGCGCGGCGCGCGGTCGGCGCTCTTGACATCATCATGACGCGCGCTGTCGCCGCCATGTGCCGCCGTGTTGGCCGCGCCACGACGCTCCGGGCTGGCCCCTTCCCGTACCGTCCGGCCGTCCGGATGGCGGTTGCGATGGCGGCCGCCGCGGCGACGACGACGCTTGCGCGGCGCCCCCTGGCCTTCCCCGCCCTGCGGCCGTGAACCGGCCGGCTTGGCCGCGTTTGCGGCCGCGGTGGTTTTCCCGTCCGTGCCATCGGCGGTGCCGGCGGCCTCGGACGATGCCTTGTCGACACCAGGCGCGGCCGTGCCCGACCCGCCGTTGCCGGCACCACCGCGGCGGCGGCGACGACGCTTGCGCGAGGGTGCGGCGGCGTTGCCGTCCCCGGCCGCCGCCCGCGGATGGCGCGGTGGCTCGGGCTCGCGTACCGGCTTGGGCATCACCAGCATCGCCGGATCAACGGCCTCGACCGGAATCTTCTGCTCGATGTAGGCCTCGATGTCGGGCAGGCTCATCGCGTACAGATCGCAGGCGAAGCTGATGGCGTCGCCCTCCTCGCCCAGGCGCGCGGTGCGGCCGATGCGGTGCACGTAGTCCTCGGCGTCCTGCGGCAGGTCGTAATTGAACACGTGGCTGACATGCGGGATGTGCAGGCCGCGCGCGGCCACGTCGGTGCACACCAGGATTTCCAGCTGGTCGTCCTTGAAGCGCTTGAGCACCTTCTGGCGCTTGTCCTGCGGCACGTCGCCGGACAGCGCGCCGACCCTGTAGCCGTGCCGGCGCAGGTTGCCCTGCACGCGGTCGGTCTGCGCGCGCGTGTTGACGAACACGATGGCGCGCTCGGGCTGCTCCTTCTTCAGCAGGTTCAGCAGCAGCGGCAGCTTTTCTTCCTTGGCCGGGAAATACACCACTTGGCGCACCTTGTCGGCGGTGACGGTGTCGGTCTCGGCGACCAGCTTCTCGGCCTCGTGCATGTGCTCGTAGGCCAGCTCCAGCACGCGGTGGCTGAGCGTGGCCGAGTACAGCAGCACCTGGCGCTCGTCGCGCGGCGGCAGGCGGCGGAAGATGTAGCGCACGTCCTTGATGAAGCCGAGGTCGAACATGCGGTCGGCCTCGTCGATGACCATCACCTCGACGTTGTCCAGGCCGAACACGTGCTGCTTGTAGTAGTCGAGCATGCGGCCCGGCGTGGCGATGACGATGTCGCAGCCGTCGCGCAGTTGCTGGCGCTGCTTGTCGTAGTCGACGCCGCCGTAGATCAGCGCCGTCCTGAGTTCGGTATGCAGCCCGATGGCGCGCGCGTCCTTGTCGATCTGGATGGCCAGCTCGCGGGTCGGGGCGATAACCAGCGCACGCGGATCAGTGTCCTTGCGCGCGGCCCGCGCCGGTTGCGTCAGCAGGCGGTTCATCAGCGCGACCAGGAAGGCGCAGGTCTTGCCGGTGCCGGTCTGTGCCTGGCCGGCGACGTCGCGGCCGGACAGGGCGACCGGCAGGGTCAATGCCTGGATCGGGGTGCAACGTGTAAAGCCGCAATCGGCCAGCCCCTGTTGCAATTGCGGATGCAACTGGAAGCTTTCGAAGAAGGTGTCGGTAAGTACGTGATCAGCCATGAATGGGAAACCGTGGGCGGCGGCACGATCCGCCGGGCCCTGAAAGAGGATGCAAGCGCGATGCGGCGCGCCGGGCCCTTGCAAATTCGGTGAGGGCCCACATTTTGGTCACTGGAAGCCGGCGCAAGCCGGCGGGTCGCCCGGGAAGGGACGGCGTGCAGACGCTTGAAACCGGATACCGCTTGCGCTGCAATGGGCAGGTGGCGGGAACCGGGCCGGGTGCACGGCGCATCCGCTTGCCAGACCATTCCCATTAGTGTAACCGATAGCGATCCGGGCATGGCATCCCCC
The DNA here is from genome assembly GCA_964566965.1 of uncultured Rhodanobacteraceae bacterium. GTDB lineage: Bacteria > Pseudomonadota > Gammaproteobacteria > Xanthomonadales > Rhodanobacteraceae > Oleiagrimonas. The sequence goes on along the minus strand of CAZMKO010000003.1, from coordinate 22,540 downwards.
GCACCGGCCCGCTTCCCACATCACCACGGAGAACCCCTGTGAGCGAATCCATCACCCACGTCAGCGACGGCGATTTCGACGCCCAGGTGCTGAAATCCGATACCCCGGTCCTGGTCGATTTCTGGGCCACCTGGTGCGGACCGTGCAAGGCCATGAACCCGGTTCTGGAGGAAGTGGCCGCCGAGTACGAGGGCCGCGTGAAGGTGGTCAAGGTCGACGTGGACCAGTCGCAGAAGACCGCCATGAACTATTCCATCCGTGGCGTGCCCACGATGATCCTGTTCAAGGACGGCCAGGTCCAGGATACCCAGGTCGGCGCCGTGCCCAAGGGCAAGGTGACCGCCATGGTCGACAAGGCGCTGTAAGCGTCCGCCGGCGCCACGCCGTGTGGCGCCGGCATGACCATGCTCCCCGGGCCGCCGCGGTTGCCGTCGTGCCGTACCCGGCCCGGACCTGTTACCATGGTCGTGACAAAGGCTTTACGCCGCCCGGCCGCCAATGCTAGATTGCGGCTGTCCGCCGAGCCCTTCCGTGCTCGCGCGTTTTCCAATCCGGAAAATTCCGCACCCCTTCTTTCCTTCAACGGCGCCCCGTGAGGTCCCCGTTCGTGTCTGACACCGAAAACAAAACTCCCGCCGCGGCTCCGGCCCCGGCCGACGCCCCCTTGCCCACCGATGCCGCCAAGCCCAAGCCACGGCGGCGTGCCGCGGCCAAGCCCGACGAATCCGCCGGCGCGCCCGACCCCGGCAACAGTGGCGAAGCTCCCAAGCCGCGCCGCCGCAAGAACGCCAAGGCCGCCGACGGCGGTGACGCCGCGGGCGATACCGCCAAGAACGACCATGCCGGGCATGCCGACAAAGGCGGCAACGACGCGCACGCGGACAAGCCCGACAAGGGCGGGTCCGACAAAGGCGGCAATGCCGGCAAGGGCGACAACAACAGGTCCGACAAGGGCGGCAACAGCGGGAACGGCGGCAACAACCGCAACGAGCGCCGTCGTGGGCGTCGTCGCAACGAGCGTAACAACCAGCGCGGTGGCGGCCGCAACAATCCGCGCGGCCTGCCGGTGGATGACGAGAACGCCGACATCGGCGACGACAACAACGTCATCAACCTGACCGAGTTGAAGCGCAAAAACCCGGTCGACCTGCTGGCGTTCGCCGAATCACTGGGGGTCAAGGAAGGCGTCGCGCGCCAGCGTCGCCAGGATGTCATCTTCAACATCCTCAAGGCCCACGCCCGGGCCGGCGGCGGCATCTGGGCCGAGGGCGTGCTGGAAATCCTGCAGGACGGCTTCGGTTTCCTGCGTTCGGCCGACGAAAGCTACCTGGCCGGCCCCGACGACATCTACATCAGCCCCAGCCAGATCCGCCGCTTCAACCTGCGCACCGGCGACTACATCACCGGCCGCGTGCGCCATCCCAAGGAAGGCGAGCGCTACTTCGCGCTGCTGCGCGTGGACGACATCAACGGCGATCCGATCGAAGCATCCAAGAACAAGATGCTGTTCGAGAACCTCACGCCGCTGTTCCCGCGCACCCCGTACCACCTGGAACGCGGCAACGGCTCCACCGAGGACATCACCGGGCGCATCCTCGACCTGGTCTCGCCCATCGGCAAGGGCCAGCGCGGCCTCATCGTCTCCCAGCCCAAGGCCGGCAAGACGATGATGATGCAGAACGTGGCCCAGGCCATCACCCACAACCACCCCGACGCGCACGTCATCATCCTGCTCATCGACGAGCGCCCCGAGGAAGTGACCGAAATGCAGCGCACCGTGCGCGCCGAGGTCATCTCCTCGACCTTCGACGAGCCCGCCGCACGCCACGTGCAGGTGGCCGAGATGGTCATCGAGCGCGCCAAGCGCCTGGTCGAGCACAAGAAGGACGTGGTCATCCTTCTGGACTCGATCACCCGCCTGGCCCGCGCCTACAACACCGTGGTGCCGACATCCGGCAAGGTGCTCACCGGCGGCGTCGACGCCAACGCCCTGCAGCGCCCGAAGCGCTTCTTCGGCGCCGCGCGCAACGTCGAGGAAGGCGGCAGCCTGACCATCGTCGCCACCGCCCTGATCGACACCGGTTCCAAGATGGACGAGGTGATCTACGAGGAATTCAAGGGCACCGGCAACATGGAAGTGCACCTGAACCGCCGCATCTCCGAGAAGCGCGTGTACCCGGCCATCGACATCAACCGCTCCGGCACCCGTCGCGAGGATCTGCTGATTCCGCCGGACCTGCTGCAGAAGGTCTGGATCCTGCGCAAGCTGTTGCACCCGATGGACGAAATCGCGGCCATCGAATTCATGCTCGACAAGATGAAGAACACCAAGACCAATGACGAGTTCTTCAACTCCATGAAGCGGTAAAACAAGATGCATCACGGCCATGGGCCGCTCCTGCAAGGGTTTGTCCGGAATTTCCTGAAACCTTTTGCGGGAGCGGCCCATGGCCGCGGTGGCCTGGGGCCCGCCACGGGTTTTGGCACCCGGAACAATGGACCGGTCGCGCCGCTTCCACTACGGGTTTTCCCCAGATACCACGGCGACGCACAAACGCTTACCCTGCCTGTATCCCCGACATGCAAGGTGCGGCACATGAGCATTCCCGGCATTTCATCCGGCAACCCGTTTCAGCAGTGGCAGTCGCCGCCGGCGGCCAACGAACACGTCATGGCTCCCGGCGAAACGCTGCAAAGCGTGGCCAAGGATTACGGCGTCTCCGCCCAGGCGTTGTACGACGCCAACCCGCAGATCCATCCACCGGTGTTGCTGCAGGCGGGCATGCGGCTGGCCATCCCCGAGGCCGGCAACGGTGGCGGTGGCAACAACGCCACGCCGGTCAATGCCGGCGCCACGGCAACGGAAAAGAACGAAACCAGCCAAACCGACACCAACGGCACCAAGACCACCTCCGAAACGCACCAGTCGACCAAGGTCGGCGTAGACCCGGACGCAGGCACGGTATCGCTGTCCACCGGCACCGGCTTCAGCAAGGACGTGACCAACGCCAAGGGCCGCGGCGTCAGCTTCGGCGTCGATGCCAACGCCAGCACCACGGCCGGCAAGAAAACCGAGAATGGCACCACCACCTATACCGTATCCGGTGACGTGTCGGTATCGCTGAAGGCCGGCGTGCACAGCAAGCAGGCCGGCCTCGAAGTCGGCCATACCGAAGGCATCAAGTCGTCCTGGGAAGTGGCCATGCCGGAGGCGACCGCCAACGGTACCGACCTTGCCTCCGTCAATCCGTTCGATCCCGATTCGATGCCCACCGGCACCAGCGTGAAGATCGACGGGTCGCACTACAGCACCAATGAATTCCAGGCCACCTTCAAGAACCTGGCCAACAAATACACCCACACCGAGGCCTCCGGCACCAGCGTGGCCGTGGAAAAGACCGATGACCACACGGTCCGCGTCACCGCCGGCCCCACCGAGGCCATCGATGCCTACAACGGCGTCGGCGTGGACTTCGGCGTGGCCAGTGCCATGCTCGGCCGTGCCGACCACCTCGGCAACGCCACCTTGCAATCGGCCGAATTCGACCTGTCCACCGAAGCCGGCCGCGCCGCGTACAACGATTTCCTGGCCGGCGGCAACCTGCCCGAGGACAACGGCGACGGCATCGCCAACGTCAAGACCATCGAGAAACTGGACTACTCCTCACAGACCAAGTTCGACGCCAAGCTCGGCCCGGTCAGCATCGGTGTCAACGGCGCCAAGAACACCGGCAGCTCGGTGGTGGTCACCGAGCCGGATGGCAGCATGACGCGCACCGTCGACTTGCAATACGGCGACAACGTGCCGATGACGATGAGCCAGAAGTTCGACGCCGACGGCAACGAGATTGCCGATGCGCGTACCTACAGCTACACCATCAAGGCCGACGACAACACCTCGCAACTCATCAACGCCGCCCAGACCGGCAGCGTCGAGAACGCCAAGGACGGACCGGTGAAGCCGGGGCAGACGGTGACCATCACCTACACCCAGGAGGAGATGGGGCAGCTGGAATCGTATGTGCAAAAGGCCATCGACGCTTCCCAGGGCACCGATTTCAAGCTCAAGGCCCTGGCCCAGGACTACGACGGCAAGCCGATCAGCACCCAGGACTTTGCCGTGGCCTTGGCGCGCAATCTTGGCGGCAACGACTACGGCACCGCCGAGCGTCTGTTCCACATTTCCCAGGCCGGCGACGGCAACATCGGGGATCGCAACATGGTGGCCCTGCCGGGCAAGGTCAGCGTGACCGGCTGATTTCTCCAGGCATCCCCGGCCGCTGTCGCAGCGGTCGCGGCCGGGGCATGTCTTTTTTTGCGACCTCTTTCGAACCATGGCGACGATCGGCACCGGGGTGCCGATCGCGCGGCGCTGCGCGATAATGGGCGGATTCACGATCACCCATCAGTCTGAGGGAGCACCTCATGCGCATCTGTGTCTACTGCGCCTCCAGCAACCAGTCCGATCCTGTCTACCGCGAGGCGGCGTACCGTGTAGGCGAGCTGCTTGCCGACGGCGGCCATACCCTGGTCTACGGCGGCGGCTCGGCCGGATCCATGGGCGCGGTGGCCGACGGCGCCTTGTCCAAAGGCGGCGAAGTCATCGGCATCCTGCCGCGCTTCATGGCCGACCTGGAATGGGGCCATCCCGGCCTGACCCAGCTGGAGCTGGTCGGCGACATGCGCGAGCGCAAGCACAAGCTTCTGACCGGATCGGATGCCGTCATCGCCCTGCCCGGCGGCTGCGGCACGCTGGAGGAGCTGTTCGAGGCCATCACGCTGAAACGCCTGGGCCTGTACCTCAATCCCATCGTCCTGCTGGATACCCGGCACTTCTACGAACCGCTGGATGCCTTCATGCAGCAGGTCATCGCCGAGCATTTCATGAACCCGGAACATGCCGCCATGTGGCAACGGGTCGCCACACCGGACGATGTGCTGCCGGCGATTGTGGACGCCCCGGTGTGGAGCGAGGATGCGCGGGAGTTCGCGGTGGTGCGGGAGTAGGTGGGATTCGGGACTCGGGACTCGGGACTCGGGAAAGCATCGCGGCCGGGGGCCGCTCCCACAAGGCACCTCGATGAACCTGCATTTTCATCAAGGCCACTGTAGGGCACTTCGAAAAACCGGATACGGGACATCAACCTGTGGGAGCGGCTTCAGCCGCGATCAATGCTTGCGGGTATCTTGCCATTGCGGCTGAAGCTGCTCCCGTAAAAAAAGTCCGGTTTTTCGAGGTTCCCCACAAGGGTTTCATGACATCCATGCCCCCCGTGGAAGCGCCCCATGGCGGCGATGGCAGGATGCGGAGCGCTATCCGCCACTACTTGCCCGGGTTGCCCTCCGTCCCGCGCAATGCCTCGACCATGGCATGCACCTCCTCGCGATCGGTGCGGGTTTCGCCGGCGGCCATGTCGGCAAACGTCGTCGACACCGTCGATCGGGTGGGGTGCGTGCGTTTGGCCGAGGCATGAAACTCGCGGGCACCGGTACGGCGCGCCAGAGCAGCGATGTTCCCGGCGCGAACGCCGGCGCCGGGCATCACGGCCAGGCGCGAGCCAGCCTGGATCACGAGGCGACGCAGCTGCTCGGCGCCCTGCATGGCATCGGGCTGCCCGCCCGAGCTGAGGATGCGCTCGCACCCCAACGCCACCACGGCCTCCAAGGCGGCGGCCGGGTCCACCGTCAGATCGAAAGCGCGGTGAAAGGTCACTCCCATGGCACCGGCGGCGTCGACCAAGGCACGACACGCGGCCAGGTCCACGGCAGCGTGCCGGTCCAGCGCACCGATCACCACGCCGTCGCACCCCAGGGCGGCGCAGGCTTTGATGTCGCGGCACATGGTGTCGATTTCCGCGTCGTGATAGACGAAATCGCCACCACGCGGACGAATCAGCACGTAGACGGCGATATCCAGCCGCTCGCGAACCAGGGCGATCGTGCCATGGGACGGCGTGAGGCCGCCCAGTTCCAGGGCCACGCACAGTTCCACCCGCTCCGCGCCGCCGGCCTGCGCGGCACAGGCCGACGCGACCGAGTTGGCTGCCACCTCCAGGATCGGCATGCTCATGTGCCGTACACGCTCTTGGCCGCGACCAGCGCGCTCTGGTCGCGTGCATCGCATACGGCATAGGAAAACCCGTGCTGGATCGCGAACGCGCCGACCTCGCCATCCCGGTTCATGGCCAGGAACGCCACCTGCAGGTCTTTCGCCTTGCGCGGCCGTTTCTTGACGATACGCATCACCGCCTCGCGGCACGCCTCGCCCGGCGAGCGGCCCTGACGCATCAGTTCCACCACGAGGAAACTGCCGGCGTTGCGGATCACCTCCTCGCCGACGCCGGTGGAGGTGGCACCACCGACCTCGCCGTCCACGTACAGGCCGGCGCCGATGATGGGGCTGTCGCCGACCCGGCCGTGCAGCTTCCAGGCCATGCCGCTGGTGGTGCAGGCACCGGCCAGGTGGCCGTGTTCATCCAGGGCCAGGATACCGATGGTGTCGTGGTTGTCGGCACCACCCGGCATACCGGCGCCGTAGTCACGCACCTCGCTGTTGATGCGCGGCTGGTAGTCGGCCTGCCGGAGCCAATCGTGCCAAGCCTTCTCGGCCGGTGGCGTGAGCAGGTTTTCCTTCTCGAACCCCTGCTCGAGCGCGAACTGCAGCGCGCCGTCGCCGGCCAGCAGGACGTGCGGGGTGCGCTCCATCACCCGCCGCGCGACCGACACGGCATGGGTCACGTGCTCCAACGCCGCCACGGCGCCGCAACGGCCATCGGCGTCCATGATGCTGCTGTCCAGCGTAACCTTGCCGTCGCGATCCGGATAGCCGCCCTTGCCGACGCTATGGTTGCGCAGGTCGGCCTCGGGTACCCGCGCCCCGGCCTCCACGGCGTCCAATGCCGACTTCCCCTTGCCCAACTGCGTCCAGGCGGCGTGGTTGGCGGCCACGCCGAAGTCCCAGGTGGAGACCACGCGGGCGCCGCGGTGCGCGGCGGCATGGCCGGTCCCGCCCCGCGCCGGACCGGGGCCGGCCGCGACATCGCCGACGGCGAGCGCCGAGGCGCCCAACAATGATGCCTTGATGAATTGCCTGCGGTCGGCCATGGCGCACTCCGTGGGGAAAGCCCCAACCTACCACCAGGCTGCGGCAACGCGACACCCGGCGCGTGTCCACGGGCCCTTCCAATTTGTGTCGGCAGCCCCCACAGTGAAACGATTACCCGCAAAAGGAACGCCACGGTGTCCATCCCCAGTCACGCCAAGGCCACACCCATCACCGGTACCGACGATCTCGTCGCCAGCCTCGCGGTGGGCGAGAAACCACGCGAACAATGGCGCATCGGTACCGAACACGAGAAATTCGGCTTCTACTGGGACGACCTGACGCCCCCGCCCTACGACGGGCCACGCGGCATCCGGGCGTTGCTGGAAGGCATCGCCGCCACGCACGGCTGGGATATCGTGCGCCAGGGCGATTTGCCGGTGGCGTTGTCGCGCGATGGCGCCTCGATCACCCTGGAGCCGGCCGGCCAGCTGGAGCTTTCCGGCGCCCCGGTCTCGACCATTCACGAGACCTGCCGCGAAGTCACCTGCCATCTGGAAGAAGTGCGCTCGGTCGCCGAGCGCATGGGCATGGGTTTTCTCGGCATGGGCTTCCAGCCCAAGTGGCGGCGCGCCGACATGCCCTGGATGCCCAAGGAGCGCTACGCCACCATGCGCCGTTACATGCCCACCCGGGGCGACCTCGGCCTGGACATGATGACGCGCACCTGTACGGTGCAGGTGAACCTGGATTTCGCCAGCGAAGCGGACATGATCCGCAAATTCCGCGTCGGCCTTGCCCTGCAACCGGTGGCCACGGCGCTGTTCGCCGACTCGCCGTTCACCGACGGCAGGCCCAACGGCTACCTGTCGTGGCGCTCACACGTGTGGACCGACACCGACCCGGACCGCACCGGCATGCTGGACTTCGTGTTCGAGGACGATTTCGGCTATGAGCGCTGGGTCCAGTACCTGCTGGATGTACCGATGTATTTCACCTACCACGAGGGTCGCTACATCGATTGCGCGGGCGAAAGCTTCCGCGATTTCCTGGCCGGAAAGCTGCCTCAGCTGCCCGGTGTGCGGCCCACGCTGCGCGACTGGTCCGATCACATGACCACGACCTTCCCCGAGGTGCGCCTGAAACAGTTCCTGGAGATGCGCGGCGCCGACGGCGGCCCCTGGAACCGCCTGTGCGCCCTGCCGGCGCTGTGGGTCGGCCTGCTTTACGACGACGAAGCGCTGGACGCCGCATCGCGACTGATCGCGGACTTCACCACCGAAGAGCGCCACGCCCTGCGCGACGGCGTCCCCCTACAGGGCCTGAAGCTGCCATTTCGCGACGCCACGGTGCGCGAGCTGGCGACCGAGGTGCTTCGAATCGCCGGACACGGCCTGAAGCGGCGCGCGCGCACCAACGACCACGGCGCCGATGAAACCATCTTCCTGGAGCCGTTGCTGGAATTCGTGGAAGCCAACCAGACGCCGGCCGAGCGCAAGCTCGAGCTGTACCACGGCGCATGGCACGAAAGCGTGGATCCGGTGTTCCGCGAGTTCGCCTACTAGAAACCTGGGGAATCACCCGGGTGTCGGCAGCCACACGCGCTGCCTATACTGGATCACACCCCGGCGCATGCCGGGCGCATTTCCACCATCACGGGGCCGTACCATGCCAACCATCGACAACACCACGCCACGGACCCCCGCGCCCGGCGACGCGGACCACGCCGCCATCCTGGCCGCCGTGCGCGCCACGGTGCGGGACGTGCTGCACAAGCCCGTCACGCTGGATGCCGACACGCTGCGCGTGCTGGGCCAGCATGCCTTCATGCAGGCAACCATGCGCGAACTGGACGGCCGGTCACTGGACTACGCCGACACGCCGCTGGCCGACGACGCCGCGCAGGGCCATCGTTCGGACATCTGCATGGCGTTGCTGCGCCGCGAACGCGACGAATGGGTGCCGATGGTCTCGCAAATCGGTCCGACCGACCTCGCCTGGGCCACATGGCAGGACCAGTACGATGTCCCCGACGCCCTGTTTCCGGCCCTGTAACCACCCTGGGATTCAACGAAAACCCCTCTGCCACGCGTCCGAAAAACGGGCGCCATATGACATGACGCCCGTTTCACGATCCGGCCACGTCCTGCGACGCGGCGGTCATGTCATCCGTGTCAAGCCGGCGGCGCCAGGATGTAACTGCCGGCGTTGCTGGCCGAAGAACCATCGAGATTGATCTGCTGGTCGCCCGGATTCGGGTGATTGTTGGAACCGATCAGCGTGACCTTGCCCCCGTCGTTGTTGTTGACCAGCTCGGTGTGCGAATGCCCGGCACTCACCCACACGTCGCCAGGCTTGGCCTGCGATGCCGGCACCACCCGCCAGCCCTGGCTTTTCAGGAACTGCGCCATGGCACTGACGCTGACGCGCTGTGCGCGCGACATCGATCCGGCATCGAACTGGCCCGACTTGACCAGCATGGACGTGACGAAATTGGCGCAGCTGAGACTGGTCGGACAATCCAGCGTGATACCGGCGCGCTGCAGGTCCGATTCGAAGCGCCCCATGTAATGACGCGCGATGGCGGCAGCGTCGGTGCCATTGACGTCACCGTCGATGTCGTTGGCCGCGGTGATACCGCCGGTCGCCATGGTGCCGTCACCCATGGCGCTGCCGGGCACATTGGCCTGCTGGCCCGGGAAGATGAGATTCGGGTTGCCGAACTGCGGATTGGCGCGGATCATCGAAGCCAGCGAGATGCCGGCACGCATGGCGATCCCCCAAAGGGTGTCACCACGCTGGATAAGGTGGTCGCCACCCTGCATGGCGGCGGGATTGGCGCCAGCCGTGGTGCCGCCTGTCGAGGCCGGCGTGCCGGAGGTTCCGGGCGAGGAACCGGAAAAGATATCGTTGGCCAAGCCGGCACGGTAGCGCGACTGGCCGGCCGTGTCGGCAGGCCGTTCATAGTACTGGCACACGATGGCGGCCGCGTCACCGGCACTGGTCGCGCCGCGCAGTCGCGATCCGGCTGCCGACTCGCCGTGGGTCAACTCGTACTGCACGAAGCCCAGCTGTTCCTGCAGCGAAGACCCGTGGATATCGTGGCCGGCCCATTGCGCGAACTCCGCCTGACGCGGCCCTTCCCACTGACCGATACCGTACCCCGGTCCACCGCCCATCTGGGCACGATGCGGATCGACGCCGCTCTCGGCCATGAGGTTGGCGACGATGCCCGCGGCCTGCGCATGCGTCCAGCCCTGGCTGACGAAGTACCGCACGGCGACATCGATACGTTCATTGCGGGGTTGGTTTCCGGCGTTCTGCCACGCCGCGTTGGAATGCGCTCCGACGGCACCGACTGTCATGATCGTCTCCTCGATGGTGGGCTGGTCGCGACAACGCGCGACGCCGCGATGGGGTCGGGTACACCATCCCACCTGTGCCGGCCGATCACCATCCGGGCGATCCCTAGCCTAGGGTTTTCCCCAGGGGCCGCGTCTCGGAGCTCGTGAAAATCCGACCGCCGCAGCGGGCGTGCCGCCGGGCGGTTTTTCACAAACCTCTCAGTATGTACCGTGCTGTTTGCCTTTCGACCACCATTCGAAGCGCGCATCCATGGCGGCGGTGCTGTAAACCACATGGCCACGATTGAGCTCGTAGCCCATGGCCTTCTTGCCGTTCAGCCAGCCCGACCACCATCCCGACTGCATCCGCCCGGTGAACGTGGTGGCGTGGTCGCCGGCGACAAACTGCATGTGATGCATGCCGTCACGGTCGACGCGATCGTGCAAGGTGCATGTCACCGCCGGTGCATCACCGAAACTGCATTGCACCGTTTCGGTAACCGTTTCGCCGGCACGGATCGGCACCACGGCGGGCAGGATGGACAACAACACGACGGTGCACAGCGACTTCATCGGCAGCATGATGCGGAACCCTCCGATTGACGACGGGCATGACGACACCCGAACCCAGTGTGCGCAAGCGTCGTGTGCAAGTCCACCGACGCGGTGCACCGCCGTTCACTGCGCATGCATGCGCTGCGCGCAATATGGCACGATGGAACCTCGCCGCGCGTCCTGTCCATCGCCACTGGAGCCGTCATGTCATCGCCACGCCCGCGCCGTTACGGCTTGCCTTGGATCGTCGTGACCGTCATTCTGATGGCAGGTATTCTCGTGGCGCATGCAGACATGAACCAACCCAACGCCGAGCAGGTGTTCAGCGATCCCCGGGTGGCGGCACTGGCCACGGCCGTCGCCGACGGCGAACGAGCACGCATCGACAAGCTGGTGGCCGACGGCGTCAGCCCCGACGCGCGCGGCGACAAGGGCGTGAACCTGCTGGAATGGGCGCTGCTCAACCACAGTCCCGAGGGCATGGATGCCCTGCTGGATGCCGGCGCCGATCCGGCTGCGGCCGGCATCGGCGGTGACACGGTCATGCACATGGCCGCCAAAAGCAACGACATTTCCTGGCTGACGCGGCTGCTCGCGCACGGTGCCAGCCCGGACACGGTGCATACGGTGACGGGTGAGCCGGCGCTGTCTGCCGCACTGCTCAATCCCGACGACGACGCGTTCCGGCTGCTGCTTGAGCACGGCGCGAACCCGAACCTGACCGACCGCCTGGGTGACACGCCACTGCATGTCGCCGCGCAGGTGCACAAAAACGACTGCGTGCTGGCACTGCTCAAAGCCGGTGCCGATCCCGAGCGCCGCAACCAGCGCGGCGAGACCTTCCAGACCTACGTCAGTCAGGTATCCGACAACGGCATCAGCGACACGGCACGAACGCAGCGCGAAAAGGTGCGTGCGTGGTTGCGCGACCATGGCATTGCCATCCTTGGCGACGGCCACTGACGTTCACGCTTCCAGCGTGGGATCGATCTCCAACTCGCCCAGCTGGCTGTCGGCGAAGCGCTTGACCAGGTTCGGCGTCTGTTCCACCAGGAACCGGTAGGCCTCCGGCGAGCGCGTCCCGGCACGCAGCTTCCAACCCTGCTCGGTGCGGCTGAGCCACAGGTCGGTGGCCGGCAGGATGTCGTTGCTGAGGGTCAGCATCACCTCGCGCGACTCGGCGCCGGTCGCCCCTTTCACGGGGACCAGCAACTGCTTGACGTGCTTGGCGATGAGATCGGCCAGTGCCGGTGCCATGCTGGCCGTCGCCGGGGCGGTCGGCTGCGCGGCGGTCTGGTGCATGACCACCTGGGCCTGCTGCATGGCGAACATGCCCGCCGTCAGGCTGCCATCCTGGCGGTCATGGCCGAGGCCGCCGCCATGCTTGTGCTGCTGGCCGCGCTCCTGCACGGCAGCCACGCGCGCGCCCTGCGCCTCGCCCGCCTGCTGCAGGCTCGCCTTGCCCTTGCCCTTTTCCGCCGCGCCCTTGTCGCGCCCTTCCTTCAGGGTCTTGCGGAAACGCCTGGAATCTTCGCTGCGCCGCACCGGATCGTCATCGCGCTGGCGGCGCTCGGACGGGCGCGGCGCCGGCGGCGGGGCTGGTGCTTGTACGGAATCACTGTGCATGTTCCCTCTCCTCAAATGGCCGGTGCGCGGTGGACCAGCAACTCTTCCATGGCCAGTTCCTCGCGCTGCTCGGCACGCTCGTTTTCATCCCGTTGCCATCCTTGCTTCATTTGCTCGACGGCATCCAGCTTGCGCCAAGCCTTGCGCCAGGCCACGGCCGCCACTTCGACTGCCTCGGCAGCCTCGCGCAATGCCTTTTCGCGTTCCTCCAGCACGGCATGCAGCTGCTCGATGCGCTGCTTCAGCAAGGCCAGATGCCGCTTGTAGCGCGACGTCGCCAGTGCATCCGGCGTGCCTCCCTCGAACAATTTGCGCCAGGTGTCGATACGATAGGTTTCGCGCTCGGTGCCGGCACGCTGCCAGTCGCCGCGTGCCTGGTCGCGCCGCGTCTCGGCGCGCGCCTGTTCGGCCCGACACCGCTGCAGCTCGCTTTCCAGCGTGCGCACGCGCATCTGGCGAACGCTCAGCAACGGATCCAGCGGAAACCGGCTTGGTGCGGTACTCATCGGTCAATCCCCTCCAGACGGCTGACCGTCTCCTCGAAAGAGGCCTTCTCCTGCGTATCCTGCCGCAAAAGCTGCTGGATCGCATCATGCCGGGCAATGGCGGCGTCGGCATCGGCGTCGTTGCCGGCCTTGTACTCGCCCAGCTGCAGCAGCATCTCGATCTCGCGGTACTTGGCCATATGCTTGCGCAAGGTGCCGGCCGCCTGACGATGCGACGCGCTGGTGACACGCGGCATCACGCGGCTGGCGCTGTCGAGCACGTCGATGGCCGGGTAATGGTTGGCCTGTGCCAGGCGTCGCGACAGGTAGATGTGTCCGTCGAGGATGGAACGCACTTCCTCGGCGATCGGGTCGTTGCCCTGCTCGTCCTCCATCAGCACGGTATAGAACGCCGTGATGGTGCCGTGCGGATTGGTGCCGGCGCGCTCGAACAGGCGCGGCAGGGCCGAAAACACCGACGGCGTGAACCCCCGGCGCGCCGGGGGCTCGCCCATGGCCAGGCCGACGTCGCGCAATGCGCGCGCGAAACGGGTGACCGAGTCCATCATCAGCATCACGTGCATGCCGCGGTCGCGGAAATATTCGGCGATGGCGGTACCCAGCCAGGCGACGCGGCTGCGTTCCAGCGCCGGCCGGTCGGAGGTGGCCACGATGACCACGCTGCGCGCCAGACCCTCCTCGCCCAAACTGTCCTCGAGAAATTCGCCCACCTCGCGGCCACGCTCGCCGACCAGCACGATGACGTTGACATCGGCCTGCGCGTTGCGCGCAAGCATGCCGAGCAAGGTGCTCTTGCCGCCGCCGGCGACGGCAAAAATGCCGGTGCGCTGGCCGCGGCCGATGGTCAGCGTGGCATCGATGCAGCGCACGCCGGTGGCCATGGGATCGTTGATGACCGGTCGCTGCATGGGGTTGGGCGACTCGGCGTAAATGGGCACACGGACCACGTCGGGCACTGGGCCCTTCCCGTCCATCGGCTCGCCATGGCTGTCCAGCACGCGACCGAGCAACCCCATGCCGGCCGGGGCTGTCGCTTTCTGGCCGGTCGCAACGACCGTCGCGGCCGCCGACAGGCCCTCCAGCGGACCGAGCGGTGTCAGCAAGGTCTGTTGGCGCGAGACACCCACCACCTCGGCGGGCAGACTGAATCCGGTGTCGCTCTGCTCGAGCATGCACAGCTCACCGATGGCCGCGCGCACGCCGGTGGCGCGGATCAGCGTGCCGAATGCCTCGGCCACCCGCCCCACGTGTTGCAGGGTGTCACTGCGGCGCAGCACGCGCAGCAGGGGATCGTTGCCGGCATCGGCCACGGGGGGCGTGTGCTCAGTCTCCGGATCGCTCATCGCGTGCTCCGTTGCTGCGCTCGGCGGCGGCCAGGATACGCCGTGTCTGCTCCAGCTGTTCGTTGAACCCCGCGCGCACCACGCCGCCTTCCGACTCGATGATGCAGTCGAGCCGTCCCAGGTCCGGGTCGCCGATGATCTCGATATCCGGCGGCACGGCGGCGCCGAGGGCGCGAATCTCCCGGCGGGCCGGCTCGACCACGTCCGGATGGATGCGCACCAGCAAATGCGGTTCGAACACCATGCGCTGCATCGCCTCCGCCACCAGCGAGGCGACCAGGCGCTCGGCACCGATCGACGGCGCGATGTGCTTGACCACGCCGATGGCCACCTCGCCGGCGCGACGGCGCAACTCGTCGGTGGCCACAGCCCGCGCCTGGATCAGTGCCTGCATGGCACGGGCGCAGTCGCGCAGTCCGCGTTCACGACCCTCGATGAGGCCCTCGAAGCGCGCATTGGCCTTGATTTCCTCGACGCGGGCCTCGGCCTCGCGCAGCAGCTCATTGGCCCGCTCGACGATGCGATGCGCCTCGTTCAGCGGAATCCAGGCATCGGCCGGAATACGGCCCGACTCCACGTACATGCGGAATTGATCGTCGTTGCTGACCAGGGCGTTCACGACGCGTCCTCCTGCGGCCGGGGCGCCTCTTCGGCTTGCCAGCGTTCGTGGCACTCGGCGACGAGCCGGTCCACGGCGGGCGCCGGCAGCCAGCATTCACGAGCGCATGACGCGTCCACGTCGCCGGCAAACGCCAGACGCAGGCGTCGCGCCAGCAACGGCGCGGTGCGGTCGGCGTGACCGATGAATTCAATGGTGCCGCGACGCACGAAGGCATCGGCAAGGGCGGCCGCGTCCGTTCCCGCGCGGCGCAGCAGCGCGCTGCCAAGATGGCGCACGGTGTCGGGCGCCGGACCGTCCCAGGGGTCGTGCGCCTGCATGAGGCGCCAAGCCTCCTCGCCGGCGACGCGGCGCAGGAACAACACCTTGTCGCGTTGCAGGATGATCCGCAAAGCCGGACCGACGGCCGTCACGCCCAGCAGACGCGCGAAACGCTCCAGCCGCCCGCGCGGCCAGGCCAGCCACGGCGCGGCGGGTACCCAGTCGTCCCAACCGCCGGAGCGGGGCTGGAACACGTCGGGATCCAGTCGGCACGCCCGGCGATACAGCAGGCGTCGGCCGTGACGCGACTGCAGGCCACGCTGCACCAGGGCATGCGGCATGCCGGCAAAATGCGCCGGATGCACCACGTCCAGGGGGCGCAATGCCGGAGCGGCAGCGGTGGCACCGTCAGCGTTCACGCTCACGCCCGCCACGACTGATGCCCCGCGCCCCACGCGCACCCACCAGCGACTTGCGGTTGCGCCACAGCAGCAACACGGCCAGCAGCACCGCCAGGCCGGCCAGGCCGATCAACAGCACCGGGCCGAGGTCGGCGCCAAACGCGGCCGCCTGCGCGTCGGACACATTGACCGGCGTCGGATTGCGCCGGAACGTGGTCACACTGACCCGCGTAGGGTCGGTGAGGCTCTCGGTGCCGTTCATCACCGCAGCCTTGATCTCGGTGGTCTGCGACTTGATGTCGGCATTTGGCGCCACGATCAGGATCACCGACGCCGAGCCGACCACCGGGCTCTCGCTGAGCGGGTTCTTGTCGGGCACCGACAAGTACACGTAGGCGTCCACCACGCCGTCCAACTGGCGCAGGGTCTGGTTCAACTGCTGCTGGCGCGCGTAGATATAACGCTGCTTGTCCTCCAGCGGCGACGACACGAAGCCCTGCTTCTCGAACATCGCGCCGATGTCGGTGCTGCTGTGCGGCAGACCGGCGTTGTGCAACACCGCCATGGCCGCCGGCATGTCGCCACGATCAACCAGGACCTGCCAGCCTTCGCCGCGCTTGTCCGCCTCCTTGCGGGCATCGACGTTGTGGTCGATCAACGCGGCAAGCACCTCGTTGGCCTGGGTCTCGTCAAGCTGCGAGTACAGCACGCTGCGGCCGCAACCGGCCAGCAGGGTTACGGCCAGAAGCAGCACCAGCAGGCGCGGCAGGCCCGTCGAACGGGTGGCAATGTTGATCACATCCGTCCTCAGGATTGCTGGCGGAACAATTGCTGTACACCCTCGGAGCTGCGGTTGGCCACGTTGGAGGTCAACTCGGCCTGGAACACCAGCTCGTGCGCCTGCAGCGTCATGTCGATGATCTGACTGGGCTTGAGGTCGTCACCGCTGGCCCGGACCTCGTCGGCAAGCTGGGTCAGCTTGGACGCGTTGCCGTTGAGCGAATCGAACTGGCCGAGAATGGACTTGATACCGGGCGAGGTGCCTTCCACCTGCGGCGTCGTCACCGTCTGGCTGGCCTCCTCGACCGGTTTGGCGTCGGCAAACGTCTGCCGGAAGCTGGACACGTCCGAAGCGTGCGCCGTGGCGCTGGCGGCGGTGCCGCCGGCGCCCTGCATCGCCTGGCTGGAACTGTAGTTCGACAAATTGACGAACTGCATCGCGGATACATCGATACTCATGGGCTTTCCTCCCGATTCTTCCGTCCCCCGCCGGGGGCATGCTTACTGCTTGCGGCCGATGGTTTCGAGAGCGCGGCCGACCGCATTGTTGGAGCTCGACGCACTCTGCGAGAGGAACTGCATCTTCAGGCTTTCGGCGGTCAGCATGGTCAGCACCGACGGGTTGTCCGCGCCACCTTCGGGGCTGTTCGGGCCGCCTTCGGTAGTGATGTTGGACGACAGATCGGTGATCTTGCCGGCCTGCTTGTCCAGGGCACTGCCCCAGGCCTTGGCCATGGCCTCGAACCAGCTCTTGGAATCCTCGCTGGTGGCCGAACGCCCGGCCATGGCACCACTGGTACCGATGTTGTGGCTCAGGGTCGGAAACTGGGTGGTGGCACCGTTGCCGTCGACAGTCGAACCGTTACTCATGATTGCACTCCTGACATTCCTCAATGGACCGCGACACGCGATGGTCGCAGCCGGGATGACGCAGCCGGATCGCGGCTGCGGCGGATACACATCCCACCCGGGGATGTGGCCCTTCATTCGCGCAGGGCATTCCTGCACCATGCACGACGCTAATGAACATGTGATGACTCCGGCGCCGGCGAATCCGGCGCCACGTGGGTGGCATCGGCCCCGAAGGCCTGCTTCAGCGGCACCTGCTGGATGACGCCGGAGACCGATGCCGCGGCGGCCGGAAGCAGCGGGCCGGCATGCGTGTCCTCCGGCTCCAGCTCCCGGTATTTGGTACGCCGGCGCAGCTGCATGACCTTGTGGTTGGGCAACTCGATCAGCACGGTGCCATCTTCCGGGTAGGCGCCGATGAACTTGCCGAAACCGGGCAATTCGCTGTTGGGGTAATAGTGCGACAGGTCTTCGGTGATGATGTAAGGCATGCCATCGGCATCCACCTTGACTTGGCGGATGGCCTTGTCCGGATCCGGTCCCGGTGGCGGCTCGTCCTTGGCGTCATAGTCCACGATGTCGGCTTTCAGCGACCCGATGTCCCGGTCCAGTTGCTGCATTTCCGGCGAACCGAAGACCTTTCCCCGCAGCGTTTTCAGTTTGCCGGCATCCATGTTGCCGAAATGACCGAAGGCGATGATCGCCGAGCTGCGCTTGTCCAATTTCACCTGGACCTCGTGCCCGTACATGGCGAACACCGTCTCGACTTCCTGCTTGACGCTGGGCCAGTCGCGCACCTGCATCTGCGGTGACAGGCCGGCCGCCTGCAGGCGTTGCTTCAACGTCCGCAGTTCCTCCGGACTGCCGACCACGCCGCTCAATATCAGGGTGCCGTCGGCCTGGTTGCTGACCCGAACATGCTGGCTCAGCGACATGGACGCGAGAATCTGATGCGCACGCGTGGTCTTCTGCTCGACCTGGTGCACCACCGACGGCGGTTCATGGATCAGGCTCCAGCCCCCAAACAGGACCAGGGCGGCGACGGCAAGCAGGCCCCCGGCCATCCACAATACGCGACGATCGACTCCCGGCGCGCCACCGTCATCGCCGTCACCGCCGGCGGCGTCGACCAGCTTCTGCCAGCGATCACTCCAGTGCGGCCCGACGGCCATGCTCACCCGCTCGCCCAGATGGATGATGTGAAAATGTTCGAGGGTGACATTTTCGCCACGCCGGCGACCGTCACCTCCCTCGATCTCCACACGTCCTTCCAGGGTGCGCAACAGGACCTGGTCATCGACCACGGTAAGCACGCAATGGTGCTCGGCGATGCCGGGATCGCTGATGATCAGGTCGCAGTCGTCGGCGCGGCCGATCATCAGGATGCCGCGCTCGGGCAGGCGCACCTCGGCACCGGCATGGATGCCGCTGAACACGCGCAGATCCATCTGCGCCTTCGGCGACTGGCCCTTGCTGGTGGTGGCGCGGCTCATCATCGGCATCTCGAATGGCGGCTCAGTGGCCCTTGCCGGACTTGTGGTCACCCGAGTGCGCGGCGTCCGTGTCGGCATTCATGCCCGCGGGCGTATCGGCCGGATGCACCACCGGCAGCGGTGCCGGCTGACGGGTGGTGTTGCCCTTGAAGTTCCACCACGCCTCGTCGGACTTCTGCTGCTTGTCCAGCTGCGCCTGGGTGTCCATGGTCACGTTGGGCGAACTCGGCGAACGCTGGCCGGTGATCTGATTGAGCATGACCAAGCGCGGCGTGATCAGGAACAGACGCTCGGTATGCTCGCGCTTCTTGGCGGTGTGCTTGAACAGGTAGCCCAGCAGCGGAATGTCGCCCAGGATCGGCACCTTGCTTTCGGTGTTGTCCAGGCTGTCCAGCACCATGCCGCCCAGCAGCAGGCCCTGCCCGTCGCGGATGATGGCCTGCGTATTGACCGCGTTCTCCTGCACGATCGGGTAGCGCACCTTGGTGGCGTCCTGTTTCTGCAGCTTGTAGCCGCCGTCCTTGATCTGCACGCGCATGCGGATGAACGAGCGGCCGTTGTCGTGCACCACGTGCGGCGTCACGCGCATGGTGGTGCCGGCAACCACATTGAACAGGTCGGTGCTGTAGGCACCGGACACCGGCACGTAGATGGTCTCGTTCTTCTCGATGACCGCCGGCACGTCGTTCATGGTGATCACCTGCGGGTGGGTCACGATGTGCGTGATGTCGTCGTTCTCCAGCGCATTGACGCGCGCGATGAAGTGCGCCGGATCGCCCAGGATGGCGCCAAGCTGGAAACCGAACAGCTGATCGAGGAAGCGACTGTCACCCAGCCCCAGCACATTGATGAGGTTGCGCTTGGACGAGCCGTCCGGATCGAAGCCCACGGTGGTGCTGCCGTTGTGGTAATACCAGTCGATGCCCCACTCACGCAGCTTGCTCTTGTTGACGTCGATGATGGTCGCTTCGATTTCGATCATCTGCTGCGGCACGTCGAGCTGACGGATCAGGTCGTCGTACATGGGCAGGCGGTCGGGGCGATCACGCACGATGATGGCATTGCGGAAGCTGTCGGCCACGATGCGCACGTTGCCGTTGCCGGCGATGGTCTGCATGCCCGGGCTGGCCGCGGCGATCACGTTGCCGCCATCATCCATGCCCTGATCACTGTAGTCGCCCAGCGGCGGCGGCAGACGACCACCGGTGCCGACCGATGCCATGCCCTGGCCGCGCAATCCCCGCTGGCGCGAGGGTTCGATCCGGGTCTGGGCCGTGCTGAAGCCCTCGGGGTTGTGCCCGACCAGCGCGCGCAGCACGCTGGCCACGCCGGGAATCACGGTCTGCTGACCGCCGAGATCGATGGTGGTGTCGGCGGCCCAGGCGTATTTGAGCGGGTACAGCTTGAAGCTGGTGGTGCTGCCCTGGCTGAGATTGGAGACCGTGCCGGCCATCTGCTTCACTTGCTGGACGAAGCGCGGCACGCCCTCGATCGAGATCAGCCCCGAGTTCTGCTCGAGGCTCCACTTGTTGTGGTCGTCACGCCAGTTCACGCGCCGCATGGCGTCGATGAACGGCTGCTCGGCGGACACCGGAATGCTGGTGAAATCGGTGCCGCGTTCGGCGCTGAGGTACACGTAGACGCGCGACCCGTCGTAGTAGCCGATCAGGTCGTTGGTACGCGCCAGCTTTTCCCAGATCGACTGGTAGGTACCGCTGAACGGACCGCTGATGGTGCCGGCGCGCGACGCCACGCCGGGGCTGAGCACCACGCTCAGGCCCTGGTTCTGGAAAAACCGCGGCAGGATTTCACTCAACGTGTTGTTGAGCTGCATCTCGGTCTTGCCGCTGTTGAACGGAATCGTCTTCGCCTGCAGCCCGGCGCTGAGCGCCACCCCCGCAAACAACCCCAATGCAACGCACAACGTACGCATACGCCGCCCGCCTGTCTTGTCATGGTCGTGACGCATCACGCCTCCTCTGATTGTCATGTCTTTCAGCCCCCGCTCATGCCGCCAGATGCCCGACAGGCACCAGCCTCAGATCCGATACCAGTTCCTGGTAGGACAGTACCGGTATGTCCGCAAATTCCGCTTCCGTCAGTTTGCGCAGATGGCGCCGCACGTCCATCGAGCACAGCAGCACGATGGCACGTCCGCGCTCACTGCGCGTCACATGCTCGGCGATCTGCTTGAGCAGGCGCGACGCGGTCTCCGGGTCCACCGCCAGTTGCGCGCCCGACGGACCGTTGTGCACCGAACGCCGCAGCAGGTCCTCGAGCTCCGGCTTGGCCACCAGCACATGCAGGATGTGGTTGCTGTCGGCATACCGGTAGCTGAGATGGCGGCGCATCGCCATGCGCACGTATTCGGCCACCAGCACGATGTCCTTTTCGCGGCTGGCGGCATCGGTGATGGCTTCGAACACATCGCGCAGCTGGCGGATCGGCACGCGCTCCTCGACCAGGCGCTTGAGTACCTCGGCCACACGTTGCGGCGAGACCACACGCAACATCTCGCGGACCAGGTCCGGGTAGTCGCGGCTCAAGCCGTTGGAAAGGTTGGAGGTTTCCTGGATACCGATGAACAGGGCCAGGTGCTGCTCCAGCGCGGTACGCAAATGCCGGCGCAACACCTGGTGCGGCTCCAGCACATCGTCATGGTGTTCCGCGCGCGGCACCCAGCGCCCCGGAAGCCCGGCAATCTCGCGTGACGGCGGTGGCGCGTCCGACGTTTGCCCGTCATCCTCGCCGGAGGCTGTTTCCGTGGCCGGCGCCGCGCCGGGCAGGAACACGGTGTCGGGCTCGATCACGCCCTTGGCAATGCATACGCCATAGACGTGCAGCGCGTACCCGTCCTCGGCCAGGTGCCGACCCGAACGCAGCACCGGCTTGGGCAACGGCACGCCGTATTCCTCGCGCAATTCGCCCACCACCTGTCGCAGCAGGCTGCGCACCTGGGTGCTGCCCAGCGCCTGAAGCGCGGACATCTGCATTTCCAGCAGCAGCGCCGGCGGCGGTTCCAGCACATCGGCGTCGGCGATGTCCGGCGGCAACAGGTCGGCCTGGCTCTGCGGGACACGGAACAGCTTGCGCAGGAAATCCACACGCTCGCGCATGCGCCAGGCGGCGACCGCGATCATCACCAGACCCAGCGGAAGAAACACCACCACCGGAAAACCGGGCACGAAATTCATCCCCAGCGCGATGCATCCCAACACCATCGTCACGCGCGGCTCGCCGGAGAGCTGCCGACTGATGATGTGACCGAGGTTGCGCGACTCCTCGTTGCCGGCGCTGCGGGTCACGATCAGGCCCGCCGACATCGCCGCCAACAGGGCCGGAATCTGCGCGACGAGGCCGTCGCCGATGGTCAGCACGCTGTAGGTATGCACGGCCTGTGACAAATCCATGCCGTGCATGAACACGCCGACGCCGAAGCCGCCCAGCAGGTTGATGACGATGATGACGATGCCGCAGATGGCATCACCCTTGACGAACTTCATGGCGCCGTCCATGGAGCCGTGCAGCTGGCTTTCCACTTCCAGCACGCGTCGCCTGCGGCGCGCTTCGTCCTTGTCCAGCAGCCCCGAGCGCAGGTCCGAATCGATCGACAATTGCTTGCCCGGCATGGCGTCCAGCGAGAACCGCGCGGCCACCTCGGCGACACGCTCGGCGCCCTTGGCGATGACGATGAACTGCACCACGGTGATGATCAGGAACA
>CAZMKO010000002.1:51656-73268 GCA_964566965.1 uncultured Rhodanobacteraceae bacterium | reverse complement strand
TGGTGCGCATCGTCGCCCACGCCACCCATTCCCAGGAACCGGAATGGTTCACCACGGCTCCGGTGGGTGCCATGTCCAGCGTGCTGGACAAGGCCGGCTGGAAAGCCTCCGAGGTGGACCTGTACGAAATCAACGAGGCCTTCGCCGTGGTGGCCATGGCCGCCATCGAGGAACTGGGCCTGGATCACGCCAAGGTCAACGTCAACGGTGGCGCCTGCGCACTGGGCCACCCCATCGGCTGCAGCGGCGCGCGCATCGTGGTGACGTTGATCCACGCGCTGCGCCGGCGTGGCGGCAAGCGCGGCGTGGCGGCCCTGTGCATCGGCGGCGGTGAAGCAACCGCCGTGGCCGTGGAAATCATCGACTGATAATCACCCCCGGTGCGCACTGTCCGCTTCCGGTACCAACCCGGGGGAGGCGATGATTGAATCGCCTCCCCTCGGGCGAACTACTGAAAAAACCGGTCTTCGCCATATATATTTGAAATAAATCAATAACTTGCGAATTTGGCAATCACCGTCGCGGCCATCCCCATGGAAAAACCCGGCCCACGACAAACAGCGGTTGCATTGCATAACCGCACTGGCTCCGGAAACCCGCGCTTTAATGTGCCCTGAAAGACGTGGTAGCGTGTTCTGGCATTGTGCAAGCGAAAGCGCTAATAATTAGCGCCGCCAACAAGGCATTTCACGGTCCCATGGAGAAAACAGCATGAAGTTCACGCGTACCCTTCTCGCCGGTGCACTGGTTGCCATTCTGGCCGCCTGCAGCAACGGCGCCCAGAATGACACCGCCGATCAGGCCCAGCAGGCCCAGCAGGACGCACAGCAAGCCCAGCAGCAGGCCGATCAGGCCGCTCAGGATGCGCAGCAGGCGACCGACGAAGCCCAGGACGCCCAGGATCAGGCCACCGACGCCTACGGCGACTCCGCGGCCACCGACGATTCCGCCGCCGCCGAGGCAACCTCCGCCGGCGATGCCGCCTCCAGCGAATGGGACGAGGCCAAGGATTCCGCCAAGAATGCCGCCAGCAGCACCGGCGATGCCATCAAGAGCGGCGCCAAGTCCGCATCCGACAAGGCCAAGGAAATCGGCAACAAGGCGAAGGACAAATACAACGACGCCACCAACGGCGACGACGGCGGCAACGACTGATCCGCGTCTCGATGTTTCCGAAAAACCGGCCGCTTATGCGGCCGGTTTTTTTGTGCGCCTCGCGACACCAACACATGCAAGCTCCCGCAGCGTCAACTGAACGGGACGACAAAGCGCGCTTGATAAGCCAAGTACGCAAGCGCAGAGTAGGAACGTCCCGGACGGGCCCGGAAACGTTCCGAATGGCACGCCACCGCGCTTCCCGGAACCACCACGCACGTGGAGGACACACCATGAAGTCGAGCATTTTCATCAGCGCCATCCTCGCCGCCGGCCTGCTGGCCGGTTGCAACCAGCCCAACAACGGCGAGCAGCCACCCGGCAACGAATTGCCGGCCCCCGCAAAATCGGCAGGCAACGACATCGACAGCGCACCGGCACCGGCGGATCGCCAGGACATGCCCACTGATTCCGCTTCCAGCGCGCCGACCACGGCCTCTTCCAGCCCCGGCACCGGTTACTGAGCCGACCGACCACATGGCCACGGCGCTGCCGGGCGCACTACCGGAACACCGGTTTGGGACCGATCGGCGTGGGCGACTATCATGGGCGCTTCGTTTCCCATGAAGGCACGCCATGAGCCAGCTCGTCAGCCATCTTGACCCCCGCGCCGATGATTTCGCCGCCAATGCCGCGCACATGCGCGAACTGGTCGCCGACCTGCGCGAGGCGCTGAAGCACACCGCGGCGGGCGGCAGCGAGCGCGCGCGCCGCAAGCATGTCGAGCGCGGCAAGTTGCTGCCACGCGAGCGTGTCCGCGCCCTGCTCGACCCCGGCTCGCCGTTTCTGGAGCTGTCCAGCTTGGCCGCGCACGGCATGTACGACGACGCCGCCCCGGGTGCCGGCCTCATCACCGGCATCGGCCGCGTCAACGGCAACGAAGTCCTGGTGGTGGCCAACGATGCCACCGTCAAGGGCGGCACCTACTTCCCGATGACGGTGAAAAAGCACCTGCGCGCGCAGGAAGTGGCGCTGGAAAACCACCTGCCCTGCATCTACCTGGTGGATTCGGGCGGTGCCTTCCTGCCTTTGCAGGACGAAGTGTTCCCCGACAAGGAGCATTTCGGGCGCATCTTCTACAACCAGGCCCGCATGTCGGCGCTGAACATCCCGCAGATCGCGGTGGTGATGGGCTCGTGCACCGCCGGCGGCGCCTACGTGCCGGCGATGAGCGACGAGACCATCATCGTGCGCGAACAGGGCACCATCTTCCTCGGCGGCCCGCCGCTGGTGAAAGCCGCTACCGGCGAGGAGGTCGATGCCGAATCCCTGGGCGGTGCCGACGTGCACACCTCGATCTCCGGCGTGGCCGATCACTTCGCGGAAGACGATGCCCACGCGCTGGCGCTGGCCCGCGATGCCGTGGCCCGACTGAACCGGGTCAAGCAGGTCCCGCTGCAGCTCGCCAAACCCGTGGAACCGCGCCACGCGCCGGAGGAACTGTACGGCGTGATCCCCGCCGATACCCGGCGCCCGTTCGACATCCGCGAGGTCATCGCGCGCATCGTCGACGGTTCCGAGTTCCACGAGTTCAAGGCGCGCTATGGCAAGACCCTGGTCACCGGCTTCGCGCGTATCCATGGTTATCCCGTCGGCATCGTCGCCAACAACGGCATCCTGTTCGCCGAGAGCGCGCTCAAGGGCACGCACTTCATCGAACTGTGCAACCAGCGCAACATCCCGCTGGTGTTCCTGCAGAACATCACCGGCTTCATGGTCGGCAAGAAATACGAGCAGGCCGGCATCGCCAAGGACGGCGCCAAGATGGTCACCGCCGTGGCCTGCTCGCACGTGCCCAAGTTCACCGTGGTCATCGGCGGCAGCTTCGGTGCCGGCAACTACGCCATGTGCGGCCGCGCCTACGGCGCGCGGTTCCTGTGGATGTGGCCCAACGCGCGCATCAGCGTGATGGGCGGCGAGCAGGCCGCCAGCGTGCTGGCCACGGTCAAGCGCGACGGCATCGAGAAGCGCGGCGACAGCTGGTCGGCCGACGAGGAAGAACAGTTCAAGGCGCCCATCCGCGATCAGTACGAACGCCAGGGCCACCCCTATTACGCCAGTGCCCGGCTGTGGGACGACGGCATCATCGACCCGGCCGACACCCGCCGCGTGCTCGGGCTGGCCATATCGGCCTCGATGAACGCACCGATCGAGCCGCAGCGCTACGGGGTGTTCCGGATGTGACCGGATCGGCCATCGCGGCCATGGGCCGCTCCCACAAGGGTGTCATGAACTTCCCTGCAAGTCCTTGTAGGAGCGGCTTCAGCCGCGATTGGTCCGCACTTGCCAAGGTTCCTCGCCCACCCGTGCCATCAGGGCTGAAGCCCCTCCTACAAGCAAGGGAATTCGGGAAATTCCAGATGTACCGTACCCAGGCCGTCAGCCCGCCTTGTCCCGGCGCTTCACCTCGAAGGTCTTGACGACCTGGCCGTCACGCCCGGTTACGGTGACCTGGATGTGTTGTGCATCCGCCTGTACGCGGGCCACCTGGTCCTGGCCCACGATGAGTATCGGGAAGTCATTGCCGCGCCGGCCCGCCGGAATGAAGCCGAAGCGGTGGTCGTGACCGGCGATGAAAAGATCGACGTGGGCCGCGTTGGCCAGTTTCGTCCACTCGTCGCGATGCCCGTTCGACCAGCCCCAATGCGGCTGGTGACCGAGGATCACGGTGAACGGCGCAGTGGACACGCGCTTCGCCTGCAGGGCGTGGGTGAACCATTCGCGTTGCTGGCGCTTGTAGTCGCGCATGTTGTTCAGGCCGGCATACACGTTGGTCGCATCCGGTTTGTCCTCGCCGGTATCGACCACGACCAGATGCACGGGACCGGCCTCCCGCGTGTAGTAGTAACGGCCCTCCGGTGCGTGCAGATATGGGTTCATGCCGCGCGCGAACGCGCCCCGTTCCTCGTGGTTGCCGCGCACGTAGAGCAGCGGGATGCCGCCTTTCAACGCTTTCGACACGGGGCCGAAAAACTTGTGCCGCAGCTGGCTCTTGTCGACGGCGTAGTTGACGATGTCGCCGCCGTCGACGACGAAATCCACCGGCTTGGCGGCGATCATGTCCATCAACGCCTGAATCCGACCCACGTCCTCGTGGGTGTCCGTGATAAAGGCAAAACGCGCCTCGTGCCTGTTCCGATCCAGGGTCGTGAAACAGTGCACGTCGCTGTTCACGGTGCCGCCCATCTCGGGCCAGTAGGGACGCACCTCGACCACGCGCCGGGACTCGACCCGGTACTGGTAGGTGTGCCCGGGCTTGAGGCCGTCAATGACCACGCGGTGCCATGTGTCCACCGGTACCAGGCCGTCGGTCTGCGGTACCGCCACCTTGTCCAGGTCGTGTTCGCCATAATGGACACGGGCAGCGGCCGGCGCGTCGGTCATCCACATGATCACAGCCGAGGTTTCCGACACGTCCATCACCAGCGGCGGCATGGTGATGGCCGGAGCGGTGTCGAACACCGGGTACGGCCGATTGGCCACCGGATCGATGTTCTGCACGGGTTTTTGCTGCGCCAACACCAGTCCCGGCAGACAGGCCAGAGCCAGGCAGACGATATGCCATCTCTTCATGGTTTCGAACCTCGGGCCCGACATGCCGGACCGGTCGGATGGAAGAAAAAGTCCCACGCCACCCGTTGCCGGCCGACTCCCCGGGAGGGGGACGGGAGCCGTGGCAACGGGCGGGTGGAAACACTCAACGGGTGCCGTCGACCGGCGTCAATTCCAGGGTCAACACCTCGAACGGCGCCAGCTTGACGGTGGCCAGCTCGTCCGCGCCCACCTTGTGCGGCACGCCGTCGCCGCCGCTCTTCCAGACATCGCGGACACGGTAGTCGCCGGCAACGCCGGGCGGCAGCTCCAGCTGGCGGCGCAGGTTCAGCCGGGCCAGCTGCGGTTTGTCGGACGGGTTGCGGAAGGTGATGATGCCCTTGCCCGGGGCCCAACCGGCCCAGCCGTAGACGTCCAGACGCCCCGGATCACCACCGACCCAGTGGTTGTCGCGCAATACCTCGGCATTCGCACGCGCCCATTTCGCGGCATCGGCCAGTACGTTCCAATCGTCATTGCTCAGCAACGATGGCGTGATGTAGAGCTCCTGCAGTTGGGTGCCGGTGCCGAAGTAGCTGCGCACTTCGTTGGCGAAATCATGGCCCGGGTCGGTGTTCAGATCACGCGCGTGCTGGGCGTAGATGATGCCGTGCAGCATCAGCGAGTTGACGGGGAACAACGGGCCCTTCTCGACGATGTTGCGATAGGTCTCGCGATCGCGGTAGGTGATCCACTGCTCGCGCGGCGTACCCACGCCGGTGAAGTTGTGGTCGTAGCCGTCGCGCCAGATCGAATCGGCCCAGCGCAGCCAGAACGGCGAAGCCCAGGTACCGGTGGTGAGGTTGATGAAGGTGTCCGGCTTGTCGGCGCGGATGTCGTCGATCAGTTGGATGGCGGCGGCAAAATCGCTGTCGAACTCGCTGCCGGGGTACACGCTGTCGACGTTGCCGGTGCCATCGAACTTGAACTGGTTGATGCCGTATTTGTCGAGCAGCTCCATCACCACCTGGTGGAAGCGCTTCCAGTACTTCGGCGCCGACAGCGCCAGGCCGTCGTCGACGATGCCGTAGCCGGCCTTGCGCCCGTTTTCGATGCGCTTGTCATGCGGCGGGCCGTAACCACCCCAGGGCGACAGCCACATGCCCGGCTTGGCGCCGTACTTGGCGGCAGCCTTGGTCAGCGGCGTGAATCCGTCCGGAAAATCCTTGCTGAAATGCCAGCTTCCGCTGTAATCGTCCCAGCCGTCGTCGAACAGGAACGAGTCCATTTTCACGCCGCGCTTCTCGACCAGCTCATGGCCGAAGGCATGGATGCGCTCGACCGCCTCGTCGGCGGTGTACGGCGTGAAGTAGCCGATGTCGTACCAGGAGTTGTAATGCAGGAACGGACGGTACGGATGCGCGCGCTCGCGGTTGATGTAGGTGGCGAAGTCACGTCGCAACTGGGTCGGTTTGGCGGTGCCGATGACCGCCGAATAACTCACCGACTGACCCTTCTTCAGCGGTAGTTCGCGGTCCAGCCACAAGCGCACACGTCCGCTCCACGCCTCGCTTTGCGACATCGGATGCTCGAAACCGAACCAGTCGTTTCCGGCGACGACCGGCGAGCCGTCGGCGCTGCCGTCGACGATGGCGCCGTCGGCCTTCAGGTCGAACAGCTCCACCTTGGTGATCGGCTCGTCGGCCTCGCGCGCGGTGATGGTCACCTCCTCGCGCAGGTAGTGTGAATCCTCGCGCTGCACCAGGCGCCAGTCGACCTTGAAGCGACCGTCCTTGTCTCCGAATGTGGCCGCCACGGCCTGACCGGGCTGGCGCGCGGCAAGACGCGAGGCCTTCGGATCGGCTTTCAGCGTCACCCGGTGCGGCGTGGACAGCAGGTGCATGTCGTCCATGGCGATTTCAGTGCCGTCCTTGAGCACCAGCTTGAAGGCGGCCGTGACGTCGATCGTGGTGTGGTTGATCCGGTCGGTCACCACCAGCCCGTCGAGCTTGCCGTCGGCGACGTTCCAGCGCGCGGAAATGGCGGTGTTGCCGAGCGTGTTGTCCTGCGCGGTACCGGCGGCCAGGGCATGGGCCGGCACCGTCGCCAGGCCGGCGGTCAGGATGGCGGAGCAGACACCGAAGGTTCGAAGGGAAGAAATCGCATGCATCGTGGATACACTCTCGATGGGTGAATGGGGAGCGCGGCCATCCTGTCCGGCGCGATGTATGGAAACGGAACACGGGCGGGCGTCGACATGCCCGGACACCGGGCCGCGACAAGCGAAGACTCAGTCGGGCGGCAGGCCTCCCGCGGAGGTATCCGGCAACGCGCGCACCTGGACCCGTGCCAGCTCCGCCGCGACATGCGCCGCGTCGGCAAAGCCGGTTTCCTCGGTACGCGCGTTGGCCACGCCGCAGGCGGCCGCCAGACGCAGCGCCGCCGGCATGTCCTGGCCGCGCCGCAGGGCCACCGCCAGGCCGGCCAGAAAACAGTCGCCGGACCCCACCGTGTTGCGTGCGTCGTCCACGGCCAGCGCCGCATGCCAGGCGCATCGGCCGTCAAAACCGACGGCGCCCTGCGCGCCCAGTGTCACCACCGCGTGACGAACACCACGCCGGTGCAGCAGGCGTGCGCAGGCCATGGCATCGGCCACGTCGTGCACGGCGTGGCCGACCACGGCGGCAGCCTCGTCGGCATTCGGCTTGACCAGGGTCGGTGGTGCCTCCAGCGCATGCCGCAAGACGTCCCCGCTGGCGTCGACCAGACACGGCACGCCACGGTGCGCGGCTTCACGTGCCAGCACCGCGTAGGTGTCGGCGGGAAAACCGCGCGGCAGGCTGCCGCTGAGCACCAGGACGTCGCTGGCGTCGAGGCGGGTGCGCACCCGCTCCAGCAGGGCCTCGCGGATGTCCGCATCAAGCGGGGCGCCGGGCTCGAGGATTTCGGTGATGCCACCGTCGGGTTGGTGCAACGCCAGGCACTGACGCAACGCATGCGGCATATGCACGCCGTGCCAGGTCACGTGGCGGGCTCGCAGGTGCGCGGCGATCAGCGCGTCGTGCGCGGCATCGGACAGGCCCACCAGTTGGGTGGGCTCGCCCAGTTCGGCCGCCATCTGCGCGACATGCAACCCTTTGCCGCCGGGAAGCGCGCGCCCGTCGGCGGCCCGCTGCACGGCGCCGGGTTGCAACGCGGCCCGCAGCTCGACACGGCGGTCGATGGCGGTGTTGAACCCGGCGACGGTGATCATGCCCCACCCTCCAGCCAGGCCCGTACTTCGGCGGCGTCCGGCTGCGTGGCGGTACCGCCCATGCCGCGCGTGGAAAGGCTGCCGCAAGCGTTGCCGTGACGCAGGCAATCGTCCAGCGCGAGGCCATCCAACCACGCGTGGAGAAAGCCGGCATTGAACGAATCGCCGGCGCCGGTGCTGTCGCATACCGTCGGCGGCGGGCGCGTGGGCACCTGCAAAAGGCGCCCACGCGCATCACGCGTGATGGCGCCGTCGGTGGAACACTTCACCACCGTGCGGGTGTGCCCGTTGCCCAGGGCCTCCAGCGCGCCGGGCACGTCGTCGCGCCCGGTGATGGCCAGCACCTCGCGGCGGCTGGGCAGAAAAAGGTCCACGTCGGCCAGCAGGTGCCGCCATTCGTCGGCATCGCCCCAGTGTCGCGCCGGATCGAAACCGGGGTCCAGCGACACGCTCAAGCCGCCCGCGCGGGCCCGCGCGAACAGCGCCGGCAAGTGCGGCCGCAGCCGGGTCTGGAGATACAGCGACGACACGTGCAAGTGGTCGGCGCGGCCCAGCAGGGCCGCATCGACATCCGCCGCATCCAGAGCCGCGATGCTTCCGGGAAAGGTCACCAGACCCCGATCGGCGGCGGTGGAAATGGCCACCGTGACACCGGTGGACAGCGAGGCGTCGCGGTGCACGGCCGCGGTGTCGATGCCCACCGCGTGCATGGCCTGCACACAGAACGCGCCATGCGCGTCGTCGCCGACCCGGCCCGCGAACAACACGCGCCGACCCAGTCGCGCCAAGCCCAGGGCGCAAATCATGGATGAACTGCCGGGCACCTGGTGAAAACTCGTGGCCAGGATCTCGGCGTCGGCCTGCGGCATGCCGCTGCAACCCCCGAGAACCAGGTCGACGTTGATCTCGCCCGCGACCAGCACGCGCTTCACGCCGGCGTGCCTCCGTGCAGCGTGAACGCTTCCACCACGCGGGTCAGCACGCCCTCGGACGGCGCATCCGGCTTCTGCCCCAGGGACAGGCAACGGAACAGGGCCAGCAGCTGACCGGCCACCACGTGCACCATGGCCTGCTGCGCCGCCGGCAACGCATACAGACCCGGCAAATCGATACCGAGGCCCTCCTCGCCCACCAGCTCCGGCGCCGGCGATTCGCCGATCACGATGCGTGCCGGCCCCAGCCGTTTGCGCGTGAGTTCCTGCAGCAGGTCGACCTGGTAGGCGCGCATGCCGGCATCGCCGGACAGGAACACCAGCAGATGTGATGGCCGGTTCAGCCATGCCATCGGCCCGTGCCGCAGGC
Organism: uncultured Rhodanobacteraceae bacterium; assembly: GCA_964566965.1. Taxonomy (GTDB): domain Bacteria; phylum Pseudomonadota; class Gammaproteobacteria; order Xanthomonadales; family Rhodanobacteraceae; genus Oleiagrimonas. The sequence goes on along the minus strand of CAZMKO010000002.1, from coordinate 64,027 downwards.
CCAAACTGGTTTCGCACATGACCCGCACCGCACCGGCTGACATTTCGAGCAGCTTCAGGGCCACCTCGCGTGCCGCGCCGTACTGCGCGCCGTCGCCGAGGCAGAGTACGGCCTGCATCTCCTGACGTGCGCCCCACCTCGCCAGCGCGTCGCCGTGGGTGTCGATCAGGGTCGCGGCAACGTCGGCCGCGGCGATGCCGGCGCCGGCGCTTCCGGGCATCAGACCGCTGACGGCATGCACCAGGTTGGTGAAGCTGCTGGTCATGACCAGGCTGCGATCGTTGGTGTCCGGATCGAGCAGCAAGGTGCGCACGCGCGGCTCGTCGACATAGCGCGTCGCCAGCTTGCCCTCGGCGTTGCAAGTCACCACCAGGTGCCGCCAGCCGGGTGCGTGGGCCAACATGGCATCGACCACGCCCACACTCTCCGGACTGTTGCCGGAGCGGGCGATCGATACCAGCAGACCGTCGCCGCCCGGTGGCAGCACGCTGTCACGCTCCGCCAGCAAGGTACCCGCGGCCATGGCACGACACGGCACGCCCAACGCCGCCTGCAACACCGGCGCGAGGCATTCGCCGACATACAGCGAGCTGCCCGAGCCGGTGAGCACGATGTGCGCCGGACGCGGCTCCAGAGCCAGAACGTCGCCGGCCGCGGCGTCGCCGATCAGCGCGTCGGTGGCACGCCACGTCCGCGGCTGCTGCAGGATCTCGCGCAGCGTGTCGGCGCATCCCAGGCGGTCGTGCGCGGCCGGCGGCGCCGCGCGCAGCTCGGCCAGGGTCGCGGGTATCGGGGTAGATGTGTGCGGCTGTGGCATGAATCGCTCGATCAAAATGAAAGATATTGTAAGTTTTTATAGGCTATTTGAAACATCATGGCCATTCAAGCCGATCCCTGGCCGGACGATGGATGCCGCACCGCCACGAACGGCGACACCGGCGACGGCGCGGCATTCCCCTGATCCCCAGTGACATTCAGTAGTCGTAGGTCACCGAGAATCGCACGTAACGGGGAGCCTGCGTCACCCGGGCGGTCCCGTACAGGGGATTGGGTGAGCCGGCCGAATCCGCGTACAGGCTCGGGTAGGTGTTGGTCTCCGTTTGCGCGTTGAACAGGTTGAACACGTTGAGGTTGAACGCCAGTTTCTGTGCCGCGAAGGCCGGCTTGTAGGTCACGCCGACATCCAGCTGCCGTGTCCACGGCAAGCGACCGCGGCTTCCCGGCGGCGCCGGCTTGTAGTCGCAATAGTGGTACAGCGAACCGTAACCGGCCGGATCGCTGTCCGGTTGCGGGAACAGGCCCAGGCAGGCGCGCGGTTGCCCCGAGATCAGGCGCAGACTGCCCGACACCAGCCATTGCGGGTTGATCTGGTAGTAGCCGAAGGCCTTGATCTGGTGGCGATGATCGTTGCCCTGATCGCCGTTGCTCCACACCATGATCGGCACGTTGTCCCAGTCCGCCGACTCCTGCGGCCCCGAGGACTGCACGTTGGATTGGGTCATGCCTTCGGTGTTGCCGTAGCTGCGCGAGAACACGTAGTCGATCTTGCCGAACCAGCGGCCGTCGAACGGATGCTCCATGAACAGCTCCAGCGCGTAGTAATTGCGCTTCAGTTCGGGATAGCCGATCTCCTTGCGGCTGAGCGGGATGTCGTGGTATTCGCCGGAGGCGGTCTTGACCACGAAGGTGTTGCGCGCGCCGGCGTTGACCATGTAGCAGCCGGGCAGCTCGATGTCGTCGTAGCCCAGCTCGCGGGCCTTCTCGACAATCAGGTCGCCCAGACAGCCGTCGTCGATGGCCGAACGCAACACACGGCGCGTGGCCTTGGCACCGTACAGCCACGCATCGCCGAGCGTCTTGGTGAAGCCGACCATGAACTCGTCGTTGTACATCGGCTTGATGTCCTTCACGGCGACGGTCTTGGGATCGCGCGGCTGGCCGAAGTGGTTGTTGGCCGACACCGGCGGCGCCATGGCGGTGAGGTCCGCCGGCGTGCCGTCGGCGTTGATGCCGCCGTAGGTGAAATACTGCGTGGTGTCGATGCCACTGCTGGCCGCGCTGAACGACGGCTCCAGCGGCGTGGCCAGGAAATAGCGGCCGGCGTTGCCGTACACCTTGAAGCTGGCGTCGCCGTACACGTCCCAGCTGAAGCCCAGGCGTGGCGCCAGTTCGTTGCGCTGCTTGATGAAGGCCTGCCCGAGCGGGTTGTAGTTGGTGAACTCGCCGTTGCGCAGCCCCAACGACAGCAGGAAACGCGGGCTCACCTGCCACTTGTCCTCGATGAACTGGCCGCGCTGACTGGAGTGCACGCTGACATTGCGGATGCCGACGTGCTGGGTGACATAGTAACCCTCCGCGCCGTTCGGGAAGTCCGCGGTGGCGCCGACGCCCAGACCGCTGACCAGCGGATTCTCCGGATTGTCGGTGTGCTGGTAGGTCCAGGAATAACCGGGGCCGGTCGGCGAGCCGCCGTGGTGCATCATGGCCAGATCGAGGTTGTCGATGCCGGCGGTCAGGGTGTGGTTGCCGAGCTGGTATTCCAGACTCAGACGCAGGTTCGAGGTGCGCACCTTCTGCCGCGGGTCGGTGATGCTGGTGACGGTCTGGTCGGTGTGCCGCGGCACCCCGCCGTTCAACGCCGGGTTCTGCAGCTTCGGGTTGCCGATGTAGACCAGGTCCGGATCCACGTCCGGCGGCACGTCGTAATACGGATTGGTCATCTTGCCGTACAACGCGCTGACGGTGAGCTGGTCGGTCACGTAGCCGGTGTAATGGGCGACCCACATCGTGCCGCCGGTCTTCACGTCGTTGCTGCGCGCGTACCCGTCGCCGCGACGCCGTTGTTTGTAATCGTATTCGTATGTGGTGCCGCTGCTGTGCATCTTGTTGGAGGCGCCGGTCAGCTCCAGGATGTTGCGGTCGTTGATGTTCCAGTCGAGCTTGGCATACCACTTGGGCATGCGGGTCTCGTAGCGGCTCCACGGCGCCACCGAGGTGACCGGGCCCAACGAGGTGCCCTCGGTCTTCGCCGCCTCGACCGAAGCGAACAGAAACAACTTGTCCTTGATCAGCGGGCCGCCGAGGTAGGCGTCGTACGTGGTTCGCCAGTAATTGCCTTCGCCGCGCGCGTCATACAGGCTGCCGTAGTCCTCCACCTGCCCCGGCGCGGTGGGCAGGCTGTGCTCGTAGTAAAGCGTGGATTGCGACGCCCGCGCGAAGGCCGGTTCCCACGAGGCCTTGCCGCCAAAATGCCATTCATTGGTGCCGCGCTTGCCGACCATGTTGACCACGCCGCCGTCGGAGCGGCCGTACTTGGCGCTGTAACCGCCGGTCAGCACCTGCTCCTGCGAGATGGAGCCGTACGGCAACGTCAGACCGCCCAGCGACTTGAACGGATCGGTGGTGTTGAAGCCGTTGATGTAATAGGCGTTTTCGTTGGCGCCGGCACCGCCGAAACTGACCAGCGAACCGCCCACGGGGCTCTTGTAGCCGGCGTTGTTGTCGACCGCCCCCGGCGCCAGCTGCGCGGCTGCCTCGGCGCTGAATCCCAGCGGCAGCTTCGCCAGCTGCTCGGCACTGATGACGGTTTCGGAGGTGACGCTGCTCACGTCGATCGACGGCAAGGCGTTGGCCGACACCGTCACCGCACTCATGTCCTCGGCTTCCTGCGGGGCGGCGAACGACACCTGCGCGGCGGCACCGACCGTCAGTACGACGTGCTCGCGCGTGTCCACCACCTTGCCGTCGCGCTTCAGCGTGACCGTGTATTCACCCAGCGGGAGCTGACTGGCGGTATAGCGCCCCTGGCTGTTGGCGCGGACGCTGCGGCTCAAGCCGTTGGCGCCCTGGATGACGACCGTGTCGCCGGCCGGCACCTGTCCCGAAATACTGCCCGTGGTCGATTGCGCCACCGCGGCGCCCCCGGCCAGGCACAGCGCGATCATTGCGCCGAGCTGCGTGGTGCGCGGCAAACCCTTGACGTTCATGTGTACTTACCCTCCGAAGGTTCTGAATGGAACGGCGCCGTCCGACGCGGCCGGGCCGCCGATGCCTCGATCCTTGCCCCTGTCACCCGGCAACACCCCGCCGCCGGTGGCGGGCCGCCCCTACGCGGCCCATGCATGTCTGCGCCTCGCCGGCCCCCGGCCGGCCCCGTGTTCAGTCCGCCACCGGTGTCAATGCCAACGTCAGTACCTCGAACGGCGCCAGCCGAATGCTCTGAACATGCGCCGCATCCAACGTCGCCGGCACGCCGTCGCCGGTGCCCTTCCAGACCGCGCGCACGCGGAAGCGCGAGGCGGCATCCGGCGGCAATTCCAGTTGCCTGCGCAAATCGACGAGCACCTGCTGCGCCTTGTCGGACGGATTGCGGAACGTGATGATCGCCTTGCGCGGCGTCCACGCGGCCCAGCCGTAGACGTCCAGCCGTCCGGGATCACCGCCGACCCAATGCACGTCGCGCAGCACGTCGGCATGCGCGCGTGCCCACTTGGCCGCCTGCGCGAGGTCGTCCCAGTTGTGCTCGGTGAGCAGCGACGGGGTGATGTACATTTCCTGCAGGTCGGTGCCGGAGGCGAAGAAACTGCGCACCTCGTTGGCGAAATCGTCGCCCGGGTCGGTATTCAGGCCCTCGGCATGCTGCGCGTAGATGATGCCGTGCAGCATCAGCGAGTTGATGGGAAAAAGCGGCCCCCGTTCGACGATGTTGCGGTACACCTGCTGGTCGCGATAAGTCATCCACTGCTCGCGTCGGCTGCCCACGCCCGCGAAGCTGTGGTCGAAATCCTCGTAGCGCGAGGCACCGTTGCGCCAGATCGCGTCGGAATAGCGCAGCCAGAACGGCGAGGCCCAGGTGCCGGTGGAAAGGTTGATGAAGGTGTCCGGCTTCCTGGCGCGGATGTCCTCGATCAGCTGGATCATGGCGGCGAAATCGCTGTCGAACAGGCTGCCGGGAAACACGCTGTCGACGTTGCCGGTGCCGTCGAACTTGAACATGTTGATGCAATCGTGCGCCAGCAGATCCATCACCCGGCGGTGAAAGTTCCGGTAATAGTGCGGCCCGGACAGGGCGAAGCCGCCGTCGACCACCTCGAAACCGAGTTTGCGGCCGGCCGCCACGACCTTGTCGCGGCCACCGTAGCCACCCCAGGGCGACATCCAGATGCCGGGGGCCGCGCCATACGCCGAGGCCGCCTTGCAGATCGGCTGGAATCCGTCCGGGAATGCCTTCTGACGGAACTTCCAGGTGCCGTTGGGCTGCTCCCAGCCGCCGTCGAACAGGAACGAGTCCAACGTCACCCCGCGCTTGTCGACCAGCTCCCGGCCATAGGCGGCGATACGCTCCAGGGCCTGCGCCTGCGTGTAGGCACCGAGATCGTAATAGGTGTTGTAGTGCAGGAACGGACGGTACGGATGCGCGCGCTCGCGTTCGACATACGTGGCGAAGTCGCGCCGCAACTGGGTCGGCCGCGTGACGCCGACCACCGCGGAATAGGTCACCGACGTGCCCTTGCGCAGCGGCAGCTCGCGCTCGATCCACATGCGCACCTGGTCGCTCCAGCCGTGCCCGCGGCTGGTATGTGACAACGGGCTCTCGAAGCCCAGGTAGTCATGGCCGGCCACCATCGGCGAGCCGTCAACGCTGCCGACCACGTGCGCCCCGGTCACCTTTGCGCCCAGCAGTTCCACCCGCGCGAGGTGTTCGTCCTGTTTCAATGCCGTGATGGTGACGATCTGGCGCAGGTACCGGGAGTCCTGGCGCTGCACCAGGCGCCAGTCCACCCGGAAGCGGCCGGCGGCGTCGACGAAACGGGCCTGCACCGCCCTGCCCGGCAGACGCGCGGCGAGGCGCGCGGCATCCGGCTTGGCCTTCAGGTCCAGCGTGCGCGGCGCCTCCGCCAGGCGCATGTTGCCGACGTCGAACGTGGCATCGTCGTCGAGAATCAGCTTGAATGGTGCAGTGACGGGGATCGTCGCATGGTTGAGCCTGTCCGTGACGACCAGGTCACGGAGGTGGCCGTCGTCCACGCGCCAGTGGGCATCGATCGCGGCATTGCCAAAGGTATGTGCCGCCTTCTGCGCCGGCGCGGCGTGGAGCGTGCCGGCGGTCAACAAGGCCACCGTCGCCACGATGGCAAGCCGTCGAAAAGATCCGAAAGAATCCGATTGCATGCTGATGATCCCCACTGTTCTGGCCGTTTCCGGGTCCGGCCATCCATCCTGCGGCGAGAAATACCGCGAAACGGTTTGACAACAGCCTTCGCCTACTTGAATATTGCCAGTAACGAAAGTATTCGTAAGTTCAATCGAAGAGTATCGAAATGACAACCTCGACGCAAGCACCGACGTTCACCCCGCCGACCCTGGATCAGCTGGACCTCTCCCTCGGCAAGCGCACCCGCCTGCATCGCCTGCTCTACGGCCACGGGCCGGGCAACGGCACGTTGATGGTGTTGCCGCTGGACCAGGGCCTGGAACACGGCCCCACGGACTTTTTCCCGCACCCGCCCGCGGCGGATCCGGCCTACCAGTTCGAGCTGGCCGAGGCCGGCGGGTTTTCCGCCATCGCGCTGGGCGTCGGCCTGGCCGAGAAATACATGCGCCGGCACGCCGGGCGTGTACCGCTGATCCTCAAGCTCAACGGCAAGACCAACATTGCCGATGACGGCGAAGCCACGTCGCCGCTGTTCGCCTCGGTCGAGGACGCGGTACGTCTGGGTGCCGACGCGGTGGGCGCCACGTTGTACGTCGGCTCGCCGCGCCAGGACGAAGAACTGCGCCGGCTGCGCGAAGTGCGTGCCGACTGCGAGCGCTACGGCATGCCGCTGGTGCTGTGGTCCTACCCGCGCGGGTCGGCCATCGACGCCAAGGGCGGCAAGGGCACCCTGTACGCCCAGGACTATGCCGCACGCGTGGCGCTGGAAGTGGGCGCCGACATCGTCAAGCTGCACGAACCCGACGATCACCGTGACAACGTTCCAGCCCCCTACGATACGCTGGACGAGGATGCCGCCGCCCGCACCGCGCGCGTGGTGCGCTCGGCCGGGCGCACCATGGTGCTGTTCTCCGGCGGCGTGAAGAACGACGACGACGATGCCGTGCTGCGCAAGGTCACGCAATACATGCAGGCCGATGCCACCGGCGTGATGTTCGGACGCAACATGTGGCTGCGTCCGTTCGACGAGGCGGTGGCACTGACCCGGCGCGTGCATGCCATCATGCGCGAACACGCACGCTGAAGGACAGCCCGGATCACGCCATGCAGGACGACGACCGACACGACCGCCCCGACCGGGACACCGACGCCCGCGCCGCGTGGCACGGCTGCGGATGCTGCACGCCGCCACCACGCGCGGACGGCGGCGCGGGCAACGACAATCCGCTCAAGGCGACCGGCAAAAGCCGGGGCGGAAACGACCTGAGCCTGGAACAATTCCAGCCGCGCAGCATGCTGAAGACGCATGTCACGCCCATCGACAAGCCGACATTCCCGGTCATCGACGCGCACACCCACCTCGGCTGGATGGCCCGGACCCGCGGCGGCGTATCGCTGGGCGAGGACATGATCTACTTCGCCGAACCCGAAGCCCTGGTCGAACTGATGGACCGCAAGGGCATCCGCGCCATGGTCAACCTTACCGGCGGCGTCGGGCGCGGCCTGGAGCAGACCATCGCGCGCTTCCAGCAGGCCGCTCCGGGGCGTTTCCTGACCATGACCGAGCCTTCCTTCCACCTGCTGCGCGAGCCCGACTACCCGCAACGCCAGGCCGAGGCGCTGGCCCACGCCCGCCGCCTCGGCGCGTGCGGGCTGAAGTTGCTGAAGACGCTGGGCCTGTACCTGCGCGAGAACATCGACGAAGGGCCGCTGGTGGCCCTGGACGACACCCGCTTCGATCCGATGTGGGAAGCCTGCGCCTCGCTGCGCATGCCGGTATTCATCCACAGTGCCGATCCGCCGGCGTTCTTCCTGCCCACCGACGGCCGCAACGAACGCTACGAGGAGCTGTCGCAGCACCCCGACTGGTCCTTCTACGGCCCCGAGTTTCCCTCCTTCGACGAACTGGTCGCCGCACGCGACCGCGTCATCGCACGCCATCCGGCCACCACCTTCGTGCTGATGCACGTGGGCAACCAGGCAGTCGACCTGGACGCTGTCGAGGCCTGCATGGCGCGCCATCCGAACGTCATGGTGGACATCAGCGCCCGCATCGCCGAACTGGGCCGCCAGCCACGCCGCAGCCGCCGCTTCATCGAGAGGTTCCAGGACCGCGTGCTGTTCGGCACCGACGCCGTGCCGCCGCCCTACGGCAACGACGTGCCACAGCAGTTGCTTTGTGACGCGCTGTATGACATCTATTATCGGTTCATGCAGACCGAAGACGAATATTTCGACTACGCGCCCTGCGAGGTGCCGCCGCAAGGGCGCTGGCGCATCCACGGACTGGGCCTGCCCGAGGCGGTGCTGCGCAAGGTCTACCACGACAACGCGGCACGCCTGCTGGGGTTGCCGACATGAGTGCCAAACGCGCACCGCGCATGCTGGTGGAAGAACGCCGCCGGCACATCGTCGAGCAGGTGGAACGCAAAGGCCGCGCCACCGTCGACGAGCTGGCCACGCGTTTCGGCATCTCGGCGGTCACCATCCGCGGCGACCTGGAGGCGCTGGCCCGTGCCGGCAAGATCACCCGCTCACACGGCGGCGCCCTGCCCGCCACCGTGGCCCGCATCGACACGCCGCTGACGATCAAGGAAACCCGGCGTCTGGCCGAGAAGCGCCGTATCGGCGTCACCGCCGCCAAGCTGATCAACGACAATGAAACCGTGATCCTCGATTCCGGTTCCACCACCGTCGAGATCGCGCGCAACATTCGCCAGCGCCAATGGCAATCGCTCACCGTCATCACCAACGCACTTAACATCGCGCTGGAATTGAGCGGGCTGGACGGGGTGCGCGTCATGATGTTGGGCGGCCTGTTGCGCCCCACGTCCTACTCGCTGGCCGGCCCGGATGCCGAGCAGGCCCTGTCACGCCTTACCGCCGACCGCCTGTTCCTGGGCGTGGATGGTCTGGACCCGCAAGTCGGCGTGACCACGCCCGACCCGCAGGAGGCCTCGCTCAACGCCTTGATGGTGCGCGTCGCGCGCGAGACCGTGGCCGTGCTCGATGCCAGCAAACTGGGCCAGCGCAGCCTGTCGCGCATCGCCGCCATCGAGGACATTCAGGTCGTCATCACCGACACCAGCGCACCGCGCGAGGCGACCCGGGCCCTGCGCGAGCACGGCGTGCAGGTCATGCTGGTCTGAGGGCATCTGAAAAATCGTCCGCCTGCCGCGTGTGCCGGAATCAGGCGCCCGAACCGTGCCCCGTTGCCGGCCGATCGCCGCGCGCGCGATCCGGTGCCGACGAACGTGCCGCCGCCGGCCGGCGCGGACCACAGGCATTGCACGTGGCGCAGCCGTCCGCGCAGCTGTGCACCGTGGCCCTCGGCGGCTGCAGGCGCCGTGCCGTCGCCTGGCCCAGGCGCGAAGGATGCCGGTGCGCGACGCGAATGGCGAGTGCCGCCCGCCAGCGGTTGGCCAGGTTGGGCATGAGCTTGCGAAAGGCGACCACGGCACTGACCAGCACGGCCAGCATCACGACCACGTACTGCACCAGCATGCCGGCATTCATGTCAGCGCCTCCGCCACCTGATAGACCAGCAACGAGGCGGCATACGCCATCACGAATTGATAGCCGAACGACGCCCACACGACGCGCCAGGAACCCGTCTCGCGCTTGATGATCGCCAGCGTGGACATGCACTGCGGCGCGTAGGCGAACCAGACCAGGAACGACAACGCCGAGGCCAGCGACACATGCGCCACCAGCGCCGGCCCCAGCGCGCCGGCATCGCCGCCCACCGCATACACCGTGGCCAAGGCCGCGACTGCCGTTTCGCGCGCGGCGAACGCGGGCACCAGGGCCAGGCTCATCTGCCAATTGAACCCGATCGGTGCGAACAGCCAAGCGAAACCGTGCCCGATGTAGCCGGCCACGCTGTAGTCGATGGCCGGTCCCGTGGCGCCGGCCGGCGGCGCCGGAAAACTGGACAGCGCCCACATCAGCACCGTCAGCGCCAGAATCACGCCAGTCAGGCGTCGCATGAAAACCATGCCGCGTTCGTACAGGCCGATGCCGATATCGCGGGCCTTCGGCAAGCGGTAGGACGGCAACTCCATCAGCAGCGCATGCTCGCGCTTGTCGCGGCGTACGTGTTTCATCACCCAGCCCACCAGCATCGCACCGGCAATACCGGCCGCATACAACGCGAACAACACCAGTCCCTGCAGGTTGAACACGCCGGCGACGGTACGATGCGGAATGAACGCGGCAATCAGCAGGGCATATACCGGAAGCCGTGCCGAGCAGGTCATCAGCGGCGCCACCAGGATGGTGGCCAGGCGATCGCGCCGGTCGGTGATGCTGCGTGTGCCCATGATGCCGGGAATGGCGCAGGCGAAGCTGGAGAGCAGCGGAATGAACGAGCGTCCGGTGAGTCCCACCGACACCATCATGCGGTCGAGCAGGAACGCGGCGCGCGGCAGGTAACCGGATTCCTCCAGCGCCAGGATGAAGAAGAACAACACCAGGATTTCCGGCAGAAACCCCAACACCGTGCCCAACCCGGTGAAAATGCCGTCATTGATCAGGCCCTGCAGCGGCCCCGCCGGCAGCCACGACGCCACCGCCGTGCCCAGATAAGCGAAGCCGTCGCCGATGGCGTCGGTCATCGGCTTGCCCAGGAAATACACCGCCTGGAACACCAGGAACATGACCGCCGCAAGAATCACCAGCCCCAGCACCGGATGCAACACCACGGCATCGACCGCGTCATCCAGGCGTGCCGTGGCACGCGGCATGCGCACGGTGGCGCGCAGAATGGCGCGCACCTGCACGTGGATATCGGAACCCGCCGCGGCATCATTGTCCCGCCATGCCTGCGGCATGGCGCCGTCCAGGCGCTCGATCAGCGCCCGGGTGCCACCACGCCGGACCGCCACGGTTTCCACCACCGGCAAGCCCAGATATCGTTCCAACCCGGCGATGTCGATGTCGATGCCGCGCCGGCGCGCGGCGTCCATCATGTTCAATGCCAATACCAGCGGACGGCCCAGCCGGCGCAGTTCCAGCACGAAGCGCAGGTGCAGGCGAAGATTGGTGGCATCGACCACACACACCACCAGTTCCGGCGGCGCTTCCCCGGGAAACGCACCGCGCAGCACGTCATGGGTGATGCGCTCATCCGGGCTGACGGTGTCGAAACTGTACGCGCCGGGCAGATCCAGCACCTGTACCGTGCGCCCGGACGGCGCCACGAACCGCCCCTCCTTGCGCTCGATGGTGACACCGGCGTAATTGGCGACTTTTTGCCGGCTGCCGGTGAGCTGGTTGAACAACGCGGTCTTGCCGCAATTGGGGTTGCCCACCAGCGCGATGCGCAGCGGCGCGGCATTCATGCCGCCGCCCCGACACGTATGCTCACCCGCGCGGCCTCGGCGCGCCGCAGCGCGAAGCGGGTGGACCCGATCTGCACCAGCATCGGATCGCCACCCAGCGGGGCACGCGCCACCACGCGCAACGGCTCGCCGGGCACGAACCCCAGGTCACGCAATCGCCGCGCGATGGGGTCGGCGGGATGCGCGTCGTTGACGGCAAGCACGGTGCCATGACGGCCTTTCACCAATTCGGACAAGCGCACGAACAACGGCTCCAAATGAGAATGGTTCGCATGATACTCCTCTGGCGGGGGATATGGCGAGGCTAGGGGCTAGGGGCTAGGGGCGCGAATCGACGGGCGCGGACGCGTTCCTGGCGATGCGTCCTTCGACGGGGTTTACACCGCGCCAACGCCCGAATCGCTATCATGAACAGTCTCACCCGCAACGAGCCCGGCTCGACTGGAGGACGACGTGTACGAAACCATCATCGCCGAACGCCGCGGCAAGATTGGCGTGGTCACGCTCAATCGCCCCGACCTGCACAACGCCTTCAACGACGTGCTGGTGACCGAACTGAACTCGGTGCTGGATGCCGCCGAGTCCGATGATGATCTGCACGCCCTGGTGATCACCGGCAAAGGCAAGAGTTTTTGCGCCGGCGCCGACACCCACTGGATGCGCGGCATGGCGCAGGCCAGCCAGCTGGAAAACCGCGAGGACTCGCTGCAACTGGCACGCCTGATGCGACGACTCAACTACCTCACCATCCCGACCATCGCCCGCGTCAACGGCTCGGCCTATGGCGGCGGCATCGGCCTGATCGCCTGCTGCGACATCGCCATCGGCACCACCGACAGCAAGTTCGCACTCTCGGAAGTGAAACTGGGGCTGGT
>CAZMKO010000002.1:0-51556 GCA_964566965.1 uncultured Rhodanobacteraceae bacterium | reverse complement strand
CCAAGGTCGATACCGAGAACGCGGAGCTGATCGCGCGGCTGCGCGTCTCCGAGGAGGGCCAGGAGGGCCTGGGCGCGTTCCTGGAGAAACGCAAGCCCGCCTGGGCCGCCGACGAAGCATGACCCCTCCCCCACCTGGATATGCGCATGACCGACCCACTCGTCAATCTCGCCGACCTCGACGTGCGCACCCTGGATCCCGAGGGCCCGCCGAAGGGCACGCCACCGTCAACCTACGACGTGCGCTGGTGCGAAATTTCCAGCCGCATCGGCGCCCGCAAACTCGGTTACAACCTCACCGTGGTCGCTCCGGGCAAACGGAACTGTCCGTTCCACAACCATTACGTGGATGAGGAGATGTTTCTCATCCTGGAAGGCACCGGCGAACTCCGCTACGGTGCCCGGCGCTATCCGCTGAAGCCCGGTGATATCGTCGCCTGCCCGCCCGGCGGGCCGGAGACGGCACACCAGATCATCAACACCGGGCGCACCGACATGCGCTACCTCGCGCTCAGCACCATGGCACCGGCGGACATTTGCGACTATCCCGACTCCGGCAAGTTCGGCGCGTTCGCGGGGCGCACGCCGGAAACGGCCGGCGGCCCGGCATTCCGCCACATCGGCAAGCCATCGGATCATCACAACTACTGGGAAGGCGAATAAGTGTTCGAACGTGTCCTCATAGCCAACCGCGGCGAGATCGCCTGCCGTGTCATCCGCACCTGCCGGCGCCTCGGCATCCACACGGTGGCGGTGTATTCCGATGCCGACCGCGACGCCCAGCATGTACGACTGGCCGACGAGGCCTGGCCCATTGGCGGCTCCGCCCCCGCCGACTCGTACCTGCGCGTCGACACCATCATCGATGTGGCGCGCAAATCCGGCGCGCAAGCCGTCCATCCCGGCTACGGTTTCCTGTCCGAGAACACCGCCTTCGCCCGGGCCTGCACCGACGCCGGCATCGTTTTCATCGGCCCGAAACCGGAATCGATCGACGCCATGGGTTCCAAGGCCGCCGCCAAGGCGCTGATGGAAAAACACGACGTGCCATTGGTACCCGGCTACCACGGCGCCGACCAGGACCCTGACGTCCTGGCCGGCGAGGCCCGCAAGACCGGCTTCCCGCTGATGATCAAGGCCGCCTCCGGCGGCGGCGGCAAGGGCATGCGCATCGTGCGCTCCGAAGCGGAATTCGAGGACGCGCTGGCCTCCGCGCAGCGTGAGGCGCAAGGCGCCTTCGGCGACTCGCGGGTCATCCTGGAGCGCTACGTCGAACATCCACGACACATCGAGTTCCAGGTGTTCGGCGACGGGCACGGCCACACCATCCACCTCAACGAACGCGAGTGTTCCTCGCAACGACGCTACCAGAAGGTGCTGGAGGAAACCCCCTCGCCGTTCCTGACACCGGAGCGCCGCCGGCGCATGGGCGAGGCGGCCGTGGCGGCCGCGCGGGCCGTGGACTATGTCGGTGCCGGCACGGTCGAGTTCATCGTCGGTGCCGACGGCGAATTCTTCTTCATGGAAATGAACACGCGTCTGCAGGTCGAGCACCCGGTCACCGAGATGACGTTGGGGCTGGACCTGGTCGAATGGCAGTTGCGTGTCGCCGCCGGCGAGGCGCTGCCGTTGTCGCAGGACGCCATCCACGCGCACGGCCACGCCATCGAGGTGCGTCTGTACGCCGAGGACCCGGAGCAGAATTTCCTGCCCGGCTCGGGCCGACTCGAGGTGCTGCGCCTGCCCGAACCCTCGACCCACGTGCGCCTGGACGGCGGCGTCATCGAAGGCGACACGGTCAGCATCTTCTACGACCCGATGATCGCCAAGCTGATCGTGCACGACGTCGACCGTCCGTCGGCCCTGCAGCGGCTGCGACAGGCGCTGGGCCAATGCGAAATCGTCGGTCCCAAGTCCAACATCGCCTTTCTGGAGCGTCTCGCCGCGCATCCGCGCGTGGTCGACGGCGACATCGACACCGGCTACCTGGACCGGCACCTGGACGAGTTTCTCGACACCCGGCCGGAGCCGGCACCCGAAGTGCTGGCCGCGGCCACTTGTGCGGTACTGATGCACGACGAAACGGCCGCACAGGAGGCCGCGGCGGCCGCCGATCCGCATTCGCCATGGGCCACGTCCGACGCCTGGCGCGTGGGCCCCGCCGGCAAGCGCGTGGTGGCCTGGATGTCGCGCGGCGAGCGCCTGGAAGTGGACGCCCGGGGCAGTCGTGGTCATTACGCGTTGCAGCACGGTTCGTGGCAAATCGACATCACCGGCGCCCGCCTCGTCAATGGCTGCCTCGAAGCACGTTTCGACGGCATCGCGCGACGCCTGCCGGTCCGCCTCACCGGTACACGCCTCACGGTGCACGACACCGACGGCTGGCGCCACGTGCTGGAACGCGCACCGGCCTATGCCTGGGAAAGCGACGAAGGCGCCGGCGGCGACCAGGTCGTGGCGCCGATGCCGGGGCGGATCGTACTGGTCAAGCACCAGGTCGGCGACAGCGTCGAACAGGACCAGGAACTGCTGGTCATGGAGGCGATGAAAATGGAGCTGGCGCTCAAGGCACCACGCGCCGGCACCATCGAAGCCATCAATGCCGCCGAGGGCGACTTCGTCGACGCCGACAGCGTCCTGGTGCGTTTCACCGCCGAATGATCGAAGGAAGGTCGTCATGAATCACGACAACCATGTTCGCATCGTCGAGGTGGGCCCGCGCGACGGGCTCCAGAACGAGCGTGCCATCGTGCCGGTCGGCACCAAGATCGAACTGATCAACCGCCTCTCGCGTACCGGCCTGGCCACCATCGAGGCGACCAGCTTCGTGAACCCGGAATGGGTTCCGCAGATGGCCGACGCCGAGCGCGTGTACCAGGGCATCGAACGCCGCGACGGCATCGAGTATCCGGTGCTGGTACCCAACCTCAAGGGCTACGAACGCGCCCGTGAAGCCGGCGCCGACCATATCGCGGTGTTCACCGCCGCCAGTGAAGCGTTCAACCGCAAAAACATCAACGCCTCCATCGACGAATCGATCCGTCGCTTCGAGCCGGTCATGGAGCGCGCCGGTGCCGATGGCGTCAAGGTGCGCGGTTACGTCTCCACCGTGCTCGGTTGCCCCTACCAGGGCGACGTGCCGGTGCGCGACGTGGTCCGCGTGGCCCGACGCCTGCACGAACTGGGCTGCCACGAGGTCTCACTCGGCGACACCATCGGTGTGGGAACCCCGGTCAAGGCCCGCGCCATGCTCGAGGCGGTGGCCGGCGACGTACCGATGTCGGCGCTGGCGGTGCACTTCCACAACACCTACGGCCAGGCGCTGGCCAACATCCTGGCCTGCCTGGATGCCGGTGTGCGGGTGGTGGACAGTTCGGTATCCGGAGCCGGCGGCTGCCCCTACGCGCGCGGCGCCACCGGCAACGTGGCCAGCGAGGACGTGGTCTACATGCTGCACGGCATGGGCATGCGCACCGGTATCGACCTGGACCGGCTGATCGATGTCGGCATCTGGTTGTCCGGCGTCCTCGGCCATGCCACGTCCAGTTTCGTGGCCCGCGCCACCGTCGCCGGCTGATCGGGCCACTGCCGCCGAAGTGCCATTCGCCACCTTTCCTTTTCCTCCCACCGGACGTGTCGATGCAACATCCTGCAGTCACCATTGTCGGGGCGGGCCTGGTCGGTTCGCTCATGGCCACGTTGCTGGCACGGCGCGGTTTCCGCGTCGCGCTGTACGAGAAGCTGCCGGATCCGCGCAAGGCCGGTTTTGCCGGCGGCCGCTCCATCAACCTGGCGCTGGCCGAACGCGGGCTGCACGCCCTGCGCCAGGCCGGCCTGGAGCGCCGGGTGCTGGACGCCACCATCATGATGCGCGGGCGCATGGTGCATGACCGCGACGGCGCCACCAACCTGCAACGTTACGGCATCGACGACAGCGAAGTGAACCAGTCGGTGTCGCGCGGCGGGCTCAACATGCTGCTTCTGGATGCCGCCGAGGATGCCGGCGTGCGCGTGCACTTCGGGCAGGCGTTGGGTGCGGCCGATTTCCGTACCGGCAAACTGAGTTTCACCGGTACCGACAACCGCGTCTCGCACGTCGAGGCCGAACTCACCATCGGCGCCGACGGCGCCGGCTCGGCGGTGCGCGCGGCGATGGCCGAAGGCCGCGACCTGGGCGAACGCGTCGAACCGTTGGACCACGGCTACCGCGAACTGGAAATCCCGCCCTTGCAGCAACTGCCCGAGGCCGTGCTCGACGAGGCGCTGCGTCGGCGCCAACGCGCGGGCGAGCGGTTCGCCATCGAGCCGCATGCGCTGCACATCTGGCCACGCGGCAACTGCATGTGCATCGCCCTGCCCAATGGCGAGGGCAGCTTCACCGTCACGCTGTTCCTGCCACGCGGGGGCGAACACCCCAGCTTCGCCAGCGTCGCGGACGTGGGCAGCGCAAGACGTTACTTCGAGGCCGACTACGGTGACGTCCTGCCGCTGATGCCGGACTTCAACGCCAACTGGAACAACCACCCGGTCGGCACGCTGGCCACGTTGTACCTGGAGCACTGGCACGTGGGCGACAAGGCGGTCCTGATCGGCGATGCGGCACACGCCATCGTGCCGTTCCACGGCCAGGGCATGAACGCCGGCTTCGAAGACGCCGCCATGCTGGCGGACCTGCTGGCCGACACGAAGACTCCCATGGCCACCGTCCTCGCCCGCTTCCAGCAGCAACGCAAGCCCGACGCCGACGCCATCGCTGCCATGGCGCTGGAAAACTACGTCGAGATGCGTGACTCGGTGGTGGATCCGGCCTATCTGCGCCGGCGCCGTCTCGGCGCCCGCCTTGCCGCTCACGCGCCGCAGCACTACATGTCACGCTACCGCATGGTCACCTTCACCCGCCTGCCCTATGCCTATTGCATGGCCCGCGGACGCGAGCAGGACGCCGTGCTGGATCGCCTGCTGGAAGGCCGCGACGACGCCGACCAGGTGGACCTCGACACCGCGCTCGAGCGCCTGCGCGAGGCCCTGCCTCCGCTCGCGACCGATTGAAACGGCATCATGCCGGCACCGTACGATTCCGCGTTGGCCGCCATCTACGCACGCACCGAATACCGCGTGCGCCTGTCGTACGGCGGCCATGCCTGCATCCGTTGCGGTGCGCCGCTGCCCGCGGCCCTGCGACGCCTGCTGCCCGCCATCGATACGCCGTGGGCTTTCGTGACCGCGTGCAACCCGCAGTCACGTTGCCTGTCCCCCGCTGTCAACCGCCAGCGCCAACGCCGCCTGTTGCAATGGCTGCGCGACACCCATCCGCACGCGGTCATCCGCGCCGGCGTGGGCACCGCAGCGGCATGGCGCGAGCCCAGCCTGTTCGTGGTCGGCATCACACCGCCGGCATGCGAGGAACTGATGCACCGTTTCCAGCAAAATGCGGTGATCCTCGGTCACGGCGACTCGAGCGCACGGCTGGCCTGGAACCCCATCGTCACCCCAACACCGCCGGAGATGCCGACATGACTTCCCGCCATCCCCTGGTTCCCGTCGCCCGTCGTCTTGGCGAGCGACTGCGACCGCTGCACTGGCATACCCCCAGCCACGTCTACAACCCGCTGGTGTACGCCTGGGACGGCCACCGCCAGTACCTGGAAATGGCTGGCGGCGAACCTGGTCGCGTGTTGCTGATGGGCATGAATCCGGGCCCCTGGGGCATGGCCCAGACCGGCGTGCCGTTCGGCAACATTTCCTCGGTGCGCGACTGGTTCGGCATCGACACGCGGCTGGGTACGCCACTGCCCGAGCCGCACCCGCGGTACCCGGTGCTGGGCATGCAATGCCATCGTGACGAAGGTAGCGGCCAGCGCCTGTGGGGATGGGCCGCGCGCCGCTTGGGCACGCCGCAGGCGTTCTTCCGCCGGTTCGTGATCTGGAACTATTGTCCGCTGCTGTTTCTCGCCGATGGCCGCAACATGATTCCCTCGCGCCTGTCCCGCGACGAGACCGGGCCGCTCGAGGCCGCTTGCGACGCCGCGCTGGCCGAGGTGGTGGAGGTGCTGCAGCCGGCGGCGGCGATCGGCATCGGCCGCTATGCGCAGGAACGCCTGCGCCGGGTGGTGCCGGACGGGCTTCCCGTGCATTACCTGCTGCACCCCAGCCCCGCCAGCCCGGCCGCCAACCGACACTGGATCGAGAGCGCCGAGGAAACCCTCGCGCCCTGGCTGCCGGACGCGCCCTGAGCCGCACCCGGCAGGCCCGACCCTGCGACATGGCCACGCATGGACAGGGGGCAAAAGGCAGGCGAGAATGGCCGCTTCATGAATGCGACAGTCACCACCGCCCACGCTGCCGAACCCGGCCGCGCCCCGATTCTGGAGGCGCGCGATGTCGGCTACCTGCGACAGGACGAATGGGTGTTCGGCCCATTGGATTTCACGCTGCACGCCGGCGAGGTCATGCTGGTCGAGGGTGACAACGGCAGCGGCAAGACGACGCTGCTGCGCCTGTTGGCGGGCGTGCTGCGGCACGGTGAGGGCAGCCTGCGGTTGCATGGCACACCGCTTTCGCCCGACGTGGCCGCCGGCGAGATCGTTTTTCTGGGGCACCATCTGGGGTTGAAACACGATCTGTCGCCACTGGAAAACCTGCGTTTCAACGAAGGTCTGTACGGTCGCCGTCGCGGCACCGAACCAGCTACCGCGCTGGCCGGCGTGGGCCTGGCCGGTTACGAGCACGAGCCGGTCCGGCGCCTGTCGGCGGGCCAGAAGAAACGTGCCGCCCTGGCCCGCCTGCTGTTGACCCCGGCCGCGGTATGGTTGCTGGACGAACCCTACGCCAACCTCGACCGCGAAGGCATCGCGCTGGTCAACCGCCTGATCGAACGCCACACGCGCGAGGGCGGCGCGGCCCTGGTCACCAGCCACGGCGCCGTCACCTACCTGCACGGCGCGCCACGCCGGATAAGGCTGCCGGCATGACGACGGTCGACGTGCCTTGCTCCGCGCCCCCCGCTCCGCGAATCATGGAGCCTGCGACCACGACAGCGGAATACGGAGCGCTGACTTCATGAGGCCCGGCAGCACGTCGGCAGCCTGCTGGGCCGTCCTGCGTCGCGACCTGACGCTGGCCTGGCGTCGTCGTGGCGACATGGCCCTGCCGGTCCTGTACGCGCTGATCGTGGCAGTGCTGTTTCCGTTCGCGCTGGGCCCGGACGACGCCCTGCTCGCGCGCATCGCCGGCGGCGTGGTGCTGGTGATCGTGCTTCTGGCGATGCTGCTGGCCTTCGACGCCCTGTTCCGGCCCGACCTCGAAGACGGCTCCCTGGAACAGATGTTGATGGCCCCGCAACCGCTGGCGCTGCTGGTGGCGATGAAGATCCTGGCGCATTGGCTGACCACCGCGCTGCCCCTGATCATCATCGGTCCGGTCATCGCCAGCATGATGCATCTGCCGGCCCTGCCGCTGCGCGTGCTGGAACTGGCACTGCTGCTGGCCACGCCGCTGCTGAGCCTGCTCGGCGCGGTGCTGGTGGCGCTGACGGCCGGCACCCGGCGCTCTGGTATGCTGTTGGCACTCATGCTGCTGCCGCTGTGTGTGCCGGTAGTGATTTTCGCCGCCGGCGCCGTGCTGGCGGCCCAACAGGGGTTGCCCTGGGTGGCGCCATTGGCCTGGCTGGGTGCGGCCCTGGCGTTGGGCGTGGTGCTCGCGCCCCTGGCATGCGCGGCCGCGCTCAGGATCACGCTCGACACATGAAGAAGCCTCCCCTCCACGTTGCCCCCCGCTCCGCCAGCGGAGATCCGTCATGACCCACTGGATTCCCCACTGGATGCACCGCCTGAGTGCGCCGCCCACGTTCTACCGCTTCGCCGGCCTGTTGCGGCCCTGGCTGTTCTGGTTGGCCCTCATCACGGCCGCGATCGGACTGTATGGAGGCCTGGTGATGGCCCCACCCGATTACCAGCAGGGCGACGCCTTTCGCATCATCTATATCCACGTGCCCAGCGCCTGGATGGGTCTGTTCGTCTATGCCACGATGGCGGTGGCGGCCTTCATCGCGCTGGTGTGGCGCATCAAGCTGGCCGAGGTGGTGGCGATGCAGTCGGCGCCGATCGGCGCGGCGTTCACCTTCATCACTCTGGTCACCGGCTCGCTCTGGGGCCAGCCCACGTGGGGCACATGGTGGACCTGGGACGCGCGCCTGACCTCCGAACTGGTGCTGCTGTTCCTGTATCTGGGCGTGATCGGTCTCTACCACGCCTTCGAGGACCGCCGCCAAGGGGCGCGCGCCGCCGGTTTCCTGGCACTCATCGGCCTGGTCAATCTGCCGATCGTGCACTACTCGGTGCAATGGTGGAACACGCTGCACCAGGGGTCGACGGTACGCCTGCTGGGGCCATCGACGATCGATGCGCGCATGCTGTGGCCCTTGCTGCTGATGGCCCTGGCCACCCATCTGTATTGGGCGGCCAGCCTGCTCGGACGCGTACGCACCGACCTGTTGGATCTGGAAAGCGGCAAGCGCTGGGTGCGCGAATTGTCACAGGCACACACGCGGAAAGACGCATGAGCTTACAGTCGTTTTTTGCCATGGGCGGCTACGCGGCCTATGTCTGGCCCGCCTACGCCCTGTTCTTCCTGGTGCTGACGGTGGACTGGCTGGCACCGGCGCTGCGTCGAAGGCGCCTGCTGAGGGAACTGCGCGGCCGCATCGCGCGTCAAAAAGCCAGGCAGGCCAGGCGCCCCGCCTTGAACGAATCATCCGGGCCTACGGACTGATTCACGGATCGCCATTCCACTGGCGCCCCCCATCGACCACAATGCCGCCATGAATCCCGTACGCAAACGCCGCCTCATCATCATCAGCCTGGTCCTGGCCGCCGCCGTGGTCGCAGGCGGACTGGGCATTTTCGCGTTGCAGCGCAACGTGACATACCTGTACTCGCCAACCGAGGTCGAGGCGGGCGGCTCGCCGGAGCACGGGCAATTCCGTCTCGGCGGCGTGGTCAAGGAGGGCACGGTCAAGCGTGCCGGCGACTCGCTCAAGGTCGACTTCACGGTCACCGACCGTTTCCACGACATGCCGGTGGTCTACACCGGCATCCTGCCGGACCTGTTCCGCGAGGGTCAGAGCATCGTGGCCACCGGTCACATGGACAATGGCACCTTCGTCGCCGACAACGTGCTGGCCAAGCACGACGAAACCTACATGCCGCCCGAGGTGGCCGACGCCATCCAGAAGGCCGAACAGGCGCACAAGACACCGGATACCCGGCCGGCGGGTCACGCCGGCAAGGGGTAGACTGATGACCTCGCCCATCCGCCCGCGTGAAACCCCACGCCTGAATCACAGCGTCCCGGCCGCATCGACGGTCCGCCTGCGGTGCGAACGGGACACCGTCGACAGCCGGAGTTGCCGCCCATGATTCCCGAACTCGGACAACTTGCCCTGGTACTGGCACTGCTGCTGGCCATCCTCCAGGCCGTCCTGCCGCTGATCGGCGCCTGGGCGGGCAGCCGCCCGCTGATGGCCGTGGCGCGCCCGGCCGCCGCCGGACAGGCGGTGTTCGTGGCCCTGGCATTCGCCGCCCTGACCTGGGCCTTCCTGAACTTCGACTTCTCGGTCGCCTACGTGGCGCAAAACTCCAACCTGGAGCTGCCCTGGTACTACCGCATCGCCGCGGTATGGGGAGCGCACGAGGGGTCGCTGCTGCTGTGGATCCTCATCCTCAATGTCTGGAGCGTGGCCCTGGCCGTCTTCAGCCCGCGCCTTCCGGAAGATTTCGGCGCCCGCGTGCTGGGCGTGCTGGGGCTGGTCTCGATCGGCTTCCTGGCCTTCATCCTGTTCACGTCCGACCCGTTCAGCCGAATGGTCCCCGCCCCACCCAACGGCGTGGACCTCAACCCCCTGTTGCAGGATCCGGGCATGACCGTGCATCCGCCGGTGCTGTACATGGGCTACGTCGGCTTCTCGGTCGCCTTCGCGTTTTCCATCGCCGCCCTGCTCGGCGGGCACCTGGAAAAACAGTGGGTGCGCTGGGCTCGTCCCTGGACCAACGCGGCCTGGGGGTTTCTCAGCCTGGGCATCGTGGCCGGCAGCTGGTGGGCCTACAAGGAGCTCGGCTGGGGAGGCTGGTGGTTCTGGGATCCGGTGGAAAACGCCTCGTTCATGCCCTGGCTGGTGGGCGCGGCGCTGATCCATTCCCAGGCGATCACCGAAAAGCGCGGCAGCATGCGTGCCTGGACCATTCTGCTGTCGATCTTCGCCTTTTCATTGTCGCTGCTGGGTACCTTCCTGGTCCGCTCGGGCGTGCTGACCAGCGTGCACGCCTTCGCCTCCGACCCCAAGCGCGGCCTGTACATCCTGATTTTTCTGGCCATCGTGATCGGCGCCTCGCTGTTGCTGTACGCCCTGCGCGCACCCAAGGTGGTCGGCGGCAAGGCCTTTGCCGTGCTGTCGCGCGAGACGGTGGTGCTGATCGCCAACCTGGCCCTGACCGCGTCGGCAGCCATGGTCCTGCTGGGCACGTTGTTCCCGTTGATCGGCGACGCCTTGCATCTGGGTCGCATCTCGGTCGGTCCGCCCTACTTCGGGCCCTTGTTCATCCTGCTGATGGCCCCTGCCATCGCGCTGATGCCGATCGGCCCCTTTGCGCGCTGGGGCAAGGCCGACAAGCGTGAAATCCGACGCGTGGTGATCCATTGCGCCGTGTTCGGCCTGGTCATCGCGCTGGCCGCCGTGCTGATGCTGTGGAAAGGCTCCATCGACCATCTCAAACTGGTGCTCGGCGCGCTGGCGTCGGCCTACGTGGTGCGCGGCGTGTTCATGTACGCCGCCAAGCGCTGGCGCGGCGTCCCGCGCGGGCGGCGCTACCCGGCCGAGATGGCCGGCATGCTGCTGGCGCATCTGGGCGTGGGCATCTTCATTGCCGGCGCCCTGCTCAGCCAGTCGCTGAGCGTGCAGAAGGACGTACGCATGGAGCCGGGCCAAAAACAGACGGTGGGCAGCTACACGTTCCGCTTCGACGGCGTCGATCACATGCAGGGCCCCAACTGGACCGCCGACGAGGGCACGTTGACGGTGTTCAACGCCAAAGGCAAGCAGGTCAAGGTCCTGCGCCCGCAAAAGCGTACCTATCCGCGCGGCCAGGTGCAGACCGAGGCCGCCATCGCCCCGGGCGTCACCCATGACCTGTACACCGCCCTGGGCGAGTCGCTGGATGGCGGCTCGGGCAAGGCCTGGTCGGTGCGCATCTACTACAAGCCCTTCGTGCACTGGATTTGGGCCGGTGGCCTGCTGATGATGCTGGGCGGATTCGTGGCGGCGGCGGACAAGCGCTTCCGCATTCGGCGCGAAGCACACGAGACCATGGTGGCCGGCGCCGCCGGAGCGCGCCCGCTGGCGACGAACGACGGCAAGGCGGAGGCCTCTGCATGAGCCGGGCCGGCCGTATCGTGCCGCTGGTCGGCTTCGTACTGCTGTTCCTGGTGCTGGGCTTCGGCATCTGGTGGAACAGCCACCACAGTCCCAACGAAGTTCCATCACCACTGATCGGCAAGCAGGCACCGGCCTTCGACCTGCCGCGCTTGGAGCAGCCCGGCACCCGGGTCAGCCGCGCCGACATGCTGGGCAAACCGTACCTGGTCAATGTGTTTGCCAGCTGGTGCTTCGCCTGCGGCGAGGAACATCCGGTGCTGATGGACTACGCCTCGCAACTGGGCGTGCCACTGGTCGGCTACAATTACAAGGACCAGCCCGACGATGCCAAGGCATGGCTGGCGCGGCACGGCAGTCCGTACAGCCTGGTCATCGCCGACTCGAGCGGCGAGACCGCGATCGACTTCGGCATCTACGGCGCACCGGAAACCTTCCTGATCGACGCCGACGGCATCATCCGCTACAAGCACATCGGGCCGCTGACCCCGGAAGTCATCCGCAAGGTGCTGGAACCGAAAATCCACGCCCTCAAGAACGGAGTGGCCGACGCATGACCCCATGGCTTCGACTCCAGCGCTGGCTGTGCATGGGCATGGCGACCATCGTGGTCGCCGCATCCCTTGGCCTGACCGGCGGCGTGGCCCACGCGCAACAGGCCATCGATCCGCTGCCATTCAAGGACCGCGCGCAGGAGGTCCGTTTCCAGAAGCTCGCCGGCCAGCTGCGCTGCCTGGTCTGCCAGGACGAAAGCCTGCTGGAATCCAACGCCGACCTGGCCCAGCAGATGCGCCAGATCGTGTTCCAGAAGATGCAGCAGGGCTGGAGCGACCGGAAGATCAAGCAATACTTCGTCGAGCGCTATTCGGATTACGTGCTCTACAAGCCGCCGTTTCGCCCGTCCACATGGCTGCTCTGGCTGGGACCACTGGCCATCCTGCTGGCCGGTGCCGCGGTAGTGACGGTCACGGTGCGCAAGCGCCGTGCCGATGCCGCACATGTCGAACCGGAGCTCGACGACGACGAGTGGTAATCCCCTTCGCCTGCCCCGCAGCCCTTCTTCCAACGTCTTTTGCCGAACATGTCCACAGCCTTCTACATCGCGGCCATCCTCATGATCGTCGCCGCCCTGGCCCTGATCCTCCTGCCACTGGTACGCAGCGGCCGGAAGCACGGGCGACCACGCGGCATCTTCGGCCTGTCGCTGGTGCTCGCACTGCTGCTGCCGCTGTCGGCCATCGGCATCTACGCCCTGGTCGGCAATCCGGCCGCGATCGATGCGCGCACGCACCAGGCGCCGCCCGGCATGACCCTGGACACGGCGGTGGCCAAGCTCCAGGAACAACTCGACAAATCCCCCGAAGACCTTCAGGGCTGGCTGTTGCTGGGCCAGACCTACAACACCATGCAGAAACCGCAGAAGGCTCGCGACGCCTACGCGCACGCCATGGAACTGGCGCCGGACAGCGCCGACATCATGGTCGCCTGGGCCGAAGCCGATTCCCTGGCCCGGCCCGATCATGCCATCAAGGGCAAGACGCGCAGCAAGTTGCAGCAGGCCATCGACATCGATCCCAACAACCAGCGGGGCCTGTGGCTTCTGGGTATCAGCGACTACCAGGCGGACCATTTCGTGGACGCCGCGCTGACCTGGCGTCGTCTGGAAACCCTGCTCAAGCCGGGCAGCGACGTGGCCGAGGCCGTGAAGCGGCAAATCGCCATGGCCAACGCCCGCGCGTCCGGCAAGTCCCAGGCCGAAGCCGAGCAGCAGTTGCAGACGGCGCCGGCCGAGGTCGCCAGCAGCGGCTCGTCGGCGAAAATCCAGGTCAAGATCAGTCTGGCCGCGTCGCTGCAGGACAAGCTGGATGCGAACGCCACCGTCTTCGTCTACGCACGCGACGCCGACGGAACCGCGATGCCCCTGGCCATCACCCGGGTCAAGGCCTCGGAATTGCCCGCCACGGTGCAACTCACCGATGCCATGAGCATGACCCCGGAGCACAACCTGTCCTCGGCGCAAAAGGTCCTGTTGACCGCGCGCGTTTCACGCAGCGGTCAGGCCACGCCGCAGCCAGGTGATCTGGAAGGCCAGGCCGGACCATTGAGCGTCGGCGCCGGCACCTCGGCCGACATCGTGATCGACAAGGCGCTGTAATCGCGACTGCCAACGCGCGTTATGCCGTCACGGCGCACCCATCACACGCTTGCTTCTTTGGCCCGCTCCGCGCGGCGATATACAGTGGGGCCCCGCCTTTCCCGAGCGATTCCGATGGCCGACGCGCGCCGATACCACATCCTGCCCTCACCGTTCGCGATGAAACGCGGCGGCGCGCTGGAGGATGCGCGGCTGGCCTACGAAACCTGGGGCACGCTGAACGCCTCCCGCAGCAACGCCCTGCTGATCATGCCCGGCATGTCGCCGAGCGCGCATGCGGCGCGTCACCCGGACGACGCATCGGACGGCTGGTGGGAAGCCATGATCGGGCCGGGCAAGCCGATCGACACCGACCGCTTCTTCGTGGTCTGCATCAACTCGCTGGGCAGTGACAAGGGCTCGACCGGCCCCGCCTCCGACATGCCCGGCACCGGCCACCCATACCGGCTGGATTTCCCCGCACTCACCCTGGAGGATGTCGCCAACGCCACGCATGCCCTCGTTCGCGACGGCTTGGGCATCGAGCAATTGGCGGTACTGGTCGGGTGCTCCATGGGCGGCATGGGCGCGCTGGCCTACATGTTGCAGCACCCCGGCAGTGTGCGTACCCACGTCAGCGTCAACACGGCACCGCAGGCCCAGCCGTTCGCCATTGCCATCCGTTCCCTGCAACGCGAAGCCATCCGCCTGGACCGGCACTGGAACCATGGCCACTACAACGCGGACCACTACCCCGCTGCGGGCATGAACATCGCACGCAAGCTGGGCGTGATCACCTACCGCTCGGCCATGGAATGGAACGGTCGCTTCGCACGCATCCGGCTGGATCCCGAACAACGCCCGGACGAACCGTTCGGATTCGAATTCCAGGTCGAGTCGTACCTGGAATACCACGCCCGCCGATTCACCGGCACCTTCGATCCCAACTGCTACCTGTACCTGTCACGCGCCAGCGACTGGTTCGACGTGGCCGAGTACGGCGCGGGCGACGTACTCGCCGGCCTGCAGCGCATCAATCTGGAACGGGCCCTGGTCATCGGTGCCAACACCGACATCCTGTTTCCACTGGAGCAACAGGAACAAATCGCCGAAGGCCTGCAAAAGGCCGGTGCCGAGGTGGAATTCGTGGCCCTGGATTCGCCACAGGGTCACGACGCCTTTCTGGTCGACACCGAAAACTACGGCCGTGCCATCGGTCGGTTCCTGGATCGCCTGATGCCGGAGTCCTGACCTTACCTTCCCATGCCGTCGGGATCAGATGGAAAATCCCGAGGAACAACCGCACGAACAGCGCATCACACATCGTGCGTAAAACTTGCAAAAAGTTCTGCAAGTTATTGACTTGCCTGGTGCCGAAGGAGGGACTCGAACCCTCACGCTTTTTACGGCGGCGGATTTTGAATCCGCTGCGTCTACCAATTCCGCCACTTCGGCGCGGGATGCGAAGTATGCCTGATTCAATGCACGCGGTCGAGTGACAATTGACGCTCGTCGCGCCGGTACCAGGACGATTGCAGCGGCTGGAAAATGGCGCAGCATGTCATCGGTGCCGAGTAGACATGCAGACTGACCGCCACCTCGCGGGCGCTGGGGTTGCGGATGGCGTGGTACTCGTGCGGCGGGATCAGGCTGCCGGCCGACCCGGTGCCGGCCTGGATGGCACCGACGGACAGGAAGCGGTAGCGGTCCTCGGCCTGATCCGCCAACTGGTACTGGGTGATTTCCAGCGCACCGTGCCAGACGCCTTCCACGCACCACATGCCATGATGGTCGTGGATCGGCGTGCCCTGCCCGGGAGCCCAGGTCATGGCGGTCACCGAATAACCGTGCGTCTCGCTCCGATACAGTTCCCGTCGCGCGTAATGCGCCTCGTTGGCCTCGAAAACGCATGCCGGCAGCCGCACCGCGCCGTCATGCATCAAACGGCACAACGCCTGACGCACGCCATCGGTAATATCCGGCGTACTCGAGGCGGTCACGGCCCGGTCCAGTGCCTGCACCAGCGAGTCACTACCGGGAAAGTCAATCGTCAGCATTGGAATAACCTTATTCTGCGGCGTAATGGCCGGACCAGTCTACGGCCCTTGCCGGCAGAAAGCATCCATCCGCGAGGCGCGGCTTGTAGGAAGATGCCTACAAAAGGTCACCGCAAACGCTGACAGACAACAGGCACCCCGAAACGCATAATGTTGCCCATGGACACGCACATGCCGGCGCCGCGAAGGATCAAGCAGGCGAAACGGATATCAACCGGCATGTGCACCAATCCCGGAAGGCGCCCCCAGGGGCGCCTTCCTTCGTGTTGCCCTGCCTGTATCCATGGTCGATGACGGCGTTCGATGTGCCGCGAGACACTGACGTGCGCCATCGGAAGACACCGACAGGCAGACGCGTTTCACGCCGACAGACAGGCCCCGGCACCCGGGGCATCATGTTACCCATGGACGCGCACACGCCGGCGCCGCAACGGAGCACGCGGCGGATACGGACATCGCCCGGCGTATGCATTTTGGCGAAAGGCGCCCCGCGGGGCGCCTTTCCCCTACCCGGCTGACAGGGGACATGCACGAAAACGCACACCGGCTCTCGCCCGAATGCGGCTCCGACGGTACCGGAAGCATCAAAGCATGCGGATCACACGGAAACCGACCCGCCCGCTGCGGGTGGTGGCCGGCGCGCCCTGCCGCCAGGCCGAGCGCACCTGGTCCGGCGCACTGCCCCACGAGCCGCCACGCAGAACCCGGGTGGCGCACCCGGGATTGACCCAGGCACTGCCGTCATCGGGGGCGCGCGTGTAGTTGTCGTGCCAGCAATCACGTACCCACTCGGTGACGTTGCCGCCCATGTCGTACAGGCCGAAGGGGTTGGGCGCGAAGCTCTGGATCGGTGCCGGCCCCCAGTAACCATCGCGATAACCGGAGAACGCGTGCGTCCAGCGGCGTCCGGTACGTGACCGGTCGCCGCTTCCGGTCACATTTTCCAGCTTGTCGTGCGGCGAGCCGTCGCCCCACCAGTAGCGCATGCGCGTACCGGCACGCAGGGCATAGGCGAACTGCGCCTCACTGGGCAGCTCGTAGGGCTGACCGGTATGTTTGGACAACCATTTGACGTACGCCTGGGCGTCGTTCCAGGACACGTTGACGACCGGCATCGTGTCCTGTGAACGGTGGCCGGCATAATCGTCCTGCCAGGTGGCATTGGCATCGGCGCGCATGACGCCACTGCGGCCGTCGTAGACACTGGCACCGCCCAGACGAACCGAATCGGGCACATAGCCGCTGGAACGAACGAACTCGCGGAACTGGCCCACGGTGACCTCGCCGCGCGCGATCGCGAACCCCTTTTCAATGCGCACCTCATGCAACGGCATTTCGTTGGACTGGTGATCCTTCTCGGTATCGGAGGATCCCATCATGAAGTTGCCCGTGGCCAGCACGACCATGGCCGGCCCCTGCCCCCGGATGTCCAGGAACCGGTCACTGAACACCTGCCCCGGCTGGTAGCTGGCATACAGGCGCGCATTGCTCAGGCGCTGATTGAACTCATCCAGCCCCTGCACGTCGGCACTGATGGCAAGTGCCTTGCCCTTCAGCGTCTCGGCCAGTTTCAGGTCGCCCGAATCCAGCGCCGTACGGGCCTGCGCCAACAGGCTGTCGGCACGCTGCCGGCGGATGCCCTCGATGCGGCCGCGCACATCCTGCAGCGCCTCCGAACCGGGCAGGATCCGCGTGGCCTGGTCCAGTGCGGCGTCCGCGGCGGCGAAATCATCACCGGCCACCGCCCGCAACGCCTTGTCCAACACCTGGCGCTGGATATGTTCAATACCCTGATTGGCCACGGCGTTGCCAGGGTTGATCTCGAGTACTTGGCGATACAGTGACAACGCGTTGCGATCACGCCCCTCGGGTTTCAATGCCTTGCCCTGTTGCAACAGATCGGCCGCCTGCGACAACAAGGGGCGCACCTTGCGCACCGACTTCAGGTCCGACTCCAGCCGTTTGACGTCCTCGTCGGCTCCCGGAATCGCACGCAGCTGCGCCAGCTCCCGCGAGGCTTCGTCCGGCTCGCCGTCGGACAAGTGTTTTTCGATGTCCATCACCAGCTGCACGTGCACGCGGGCCAGTCCGTTGGCGGCACGGTTGCTGTCGCTCTTGGCGCGCAGCGCCTGCGCATACAGGGCCGCGGCACTGTCACCCTTCCCGGCCAGGTGGCCGGTCTCGAACGCCTTGTCGGCACGATCCAGAAGTTCCACGATCTCGGGGCTGGCCGGCGTCGGTGCCTTGCCCGTGGATGCCGCCACCGCGGCAAGCGCCTGCGCGACGCGCTCTTGTGCCCGCCGCTCCAGCACCGAACGCGGTGCCAGTGCCACCGGCGGACCGGCATCGACGGCCGAGGCCCGGCGTTCGGGGCGCTTCTCGAAGCCCATCGGTGCGGAGGAGGCCGGTTGCGCCGTCGGCTGTTCGAGCGCCTCGGGATCGACATGCAGCAAGTTGGGAAAGAAGTGATACACCAGCGCAAAAACCAGCAGCGACACGCCCACGAAACCACCCAGCGTGCGCTGCTTGATGGCAAATCGTGGACGACTCATGCGGGATATCCTGGTGGCACGGGGAAGCTTCCACAGGCAAGTCTACACAGCCCGGCGCGCATCCAGAAGGCGTCCTGTACGATAACCGTATCCGCGGCCGCATCCACCGCTCCAGCCCGGGCCGTGCCGTCGCCACCTCCACACCCAAGGAACCCGCCGCTTGAACCCGGAACAGGTCTCGCCTCCCCTTTGCCCCGACGCCGCCTGGATCGACTCGCCGGACGCGCTGGAAACCTGGCTGGCGCAAGTCGCCGACGGCGATGTACTCGGGCTGGACACCGAGTTCACCCGCCGCAACACGTTTCATGCGCAGCTCTCGCTGTTGCAGTTGGGTCATCGCGGTCGCCACGCGCTGGTCGATCCGCTGGCCTTCGATCCGGGCGACATTCTCGAGCGGCACATCGGCCAACGGCCGGTGGTCTGCGTGATGCACAGTGCCGGCGAGGATCTGGAGACCCTGGCACCCTGGCTGCCATCCGGTCCGGCGGTGCTTTTCGACACCCAACTGGCCGCCGCCTTCGGCGGCCTGGATCTCGGCCTTGGTTACCGGGCCCTGGTGGAGCGCTTCTGCGGCGTGGCGCTGGACAAGGGCGAAACCCGTTCGGACTGGAATCGACGCCCTCTGAGCGAGTCGCAAAAGCGCTACGCCACCCTGGACGTGGTGTATCTGCACACCCTGCATGAAGCCCTTCTCGAACGTGTGCGCAAGCGCGGCCATGAAGCCTGGTTCCAGGCCGACTGCGAACACCTGAAAAAACGTGCCGCGCCGGATGTCATCCCCGACCAGCCGCAACGCGCGTTGTCGGCCGCGGCCGACTGGCCCGACGCGCGGCAAGCTTTGCTGCGACGCTTGCTGCGGTGGCGCGAGCGGCGCGCGCGGGAACTGGACAAGCCGCGCAACTGGCTGATCGACAACGCCCAGGCACTGGAACTGGCCCGCCACCCGCCCGCGGACATGGAGGCGCTGATGCAAACCACGCGTGGCCAGCGTGCCCTGCGCGGAGCCCAGCGCCACGAGCTGCTGGACCTGCTGCAGACACCGATCGAGGACACCGAAATCGACGCCACCGCCGCCATCCCGCCACGCCCCGGCCCGGCCGCGCGCCAGACCGTACGCGACATGAAAAAGGCCGTCGAAGACCGGGCCGCCGAACTGGACCTGCCGTCCGGATTGCTGTGCCCACGCAAAGCACTGGAGGCCATGCTGGCCGAATCGCACTGGCCCGCATCCCTGGACGGCTGGCGCCACGAACAACTGCAGACCACTCTGCAGCCGTGGATCACGGCCTCCGCCTGATCCAAAAAACACTTGGCGCCCACGGGCGACGCTGCTATCATGCCTCGCTCGCGTGGGGCGGTAGCTCAGCTGGGAGAGCGTCGCGTTCGCAATGCGAAGGTCGGGAGTTCGATCCTCCTCCGCTCCACCACGTGATACAAGGCAAAGGGCCGGCTTCTGACGAAGCCGGCCCTTTGCCTTGTTCGTTTGCGCGACCGTCATATCGCCATACAAGCATACCGACGACGACCAGCCGCGCTCCGACCCGCGCCAGAAGGACCAGACGCTTCGCCGAAACGGGCCAGGTATGCGTCGACCAGGTTGGCGGGCGCGATCCGTGACGGATTCCCCCGTTGAATTTTGTGACCCCTTCGCACAAGGTCGATGTCACTTGGGGTTACCGTGACCGCTTGTGCATGCGCCGGTAATGCAGGTACCGGTCACGACGGCCCTGGATCAGGCCCTGCCGGTGTGCACGGCGGATCAATTCGTCATCAACGGCGACACCGTACCCGGCCCGGCGTGCATCAACCATCCCCTTTTCAGGGGGCAACCACGTCGCTCCCAGCCGAATCACCGCACGAGGCAAATCGAACATGTCCGCGCACAACCAACCCGACACGGCGATTTGCATGGACCCATCACGTCCGTTGGCAAGCGTGGGCGCGGCGACCGCTCTCGTGGCGGTACGCATGTCGGAGCGAAAAAAGAGCGACCCCGCGCAAGGCTGGCGACCTCGTCATTCGGTGCATCTGCGCATGACACCGCAAGTTGAGGACAACCTCAAGGAAGCCAAACGGCGATTCAAAGTCGGCAGCCGTGCCGCGCTGTCGGCGCTCTGGCTGGGCGCGCGCACTGGCTGACAGGTACGACAAGCCTCCCGTCAGGGCGGCCA
Source organism: uncultured Rhodanobacteraceae bacterium (assembly GCA_964566965.1). Taxonomy (GTDB): domain Bacteria; phylum Pseudomonadota; class Gammaproteobacteria; order Xanthomonadales; family Rhodanobacteraceae; genus Oleiagrimonas. The sequence goes on along the minus strand of CAZMKO010000002.1, from coordinate 31,218 downwards.
CAACGGAGGTCGCGGCGCCGCGGTGACAGATCCGCAACATTCACGGTGGTGTTTGGCCTGGACGGGTTGAGATGCCGCCGGTTGCCTCGATATCCGGTACTGTCCACCGCCAAAACCTCCTCCATGATCCATATCCCGATTTCCGTTCTGGACCTGTGCCCCATCAACGAAGCCGGAACCGCCGCCGTATCCATCGCCAACAGCGTGGATCTGGCCCGACACGCCGAAAGCTGGGGTTTCCGTCGCTTCTGGATGGCCGAACACCATGGCATGACGGGCATCGCCAGTGCCGCCACGTCGGTATTGATCGGCCACGTGGCAAGCGCCACCTCGCGCATCCGCGTAGGAGCCGGGGGCGTGATGCTGCCGAATCATTCGCCTTTGGTGATCGCCGAGCAGTTCGGCACCCTGGAAGCCATGTATCCGGGGCGTATCGACCTGGGCCTGGGCCGTGCACCGGGTTCCGATCAGGCGACAGCCTGGGCGCTGCGCCGCAACCTCGCCTCGGATCCGGATGCCTTTCCGCGCGATGTGCAGGAACTTGCCGGTTATTTCGAAGGCACCGGACGCATCCGTGCGGTGCCGGGCGACGGACTGGATGTGCCGATCTGGATTCTCGGATCCAGCCTGTTCGGTGCCCAACTGGCGGCGGCGCTGGGGCGCCCGTACGCCTTCGCGTCGCATTTCGCGCCGGCGCAGATGATGGATGCCATCGCGGTATACCGCTCGCAATTCCGGCCCTCCCGGCATCTGGCCGAGCCGTACGTGATGCTCGGTTACAACGTGTTCGCCGCCAACACCGACGCCGAGGCCAACTATCTGGCCAGCTCATGGCAACAGTCGTTCGTCAACCTGCGTTCCGGGCACCCGGGCCGCCTGCCACCACCGGTGGACGGCTACATGGAATCGTTGCCGTCCCAGGCTCGCCGGATGCTCGACCAGGTGTTGTCATGCACGGCCATCGGCGACCCGGACACGGTGGCCGACGCGATTACCCGCTTCGTGGACAACACCGCACCGGATGAGCTGATTGTCACCAGCAACATGTTCGACCACGCCGCTCGGCTGCGTTCCCACGAAATCGTGGCCGGCCTGATCGACGCCGGGACGTGACCAAGGCGGTGTCGCGCCACCGGGTCATGGCGACGTCGATGCCGACGCTGCCGGCCCCGTCTCGCACGGCGTGGCCGGCAATGGCCCGAACACGTTCCGGGCACCCGTGATGCCTCCCTGCTGAACCACGTAGGCTTGCCGTGTGGTGTCGTCGACATACAGCGTATACCGGTAACCATCAGCAACGCCCTGCTCATCGGCGATCCGGATGCCATCGGCACGCTGCAACGCCGGCGGCAACGCGTCGGCACGGGGCCAGGGTTCGCGCATATGGGTGGGGGTGACGTCATCACGCAAGTGCTCGGCAGTGCATTCGGCCAGCGTCTTGGGTGGTGCCGGAGTCGCCAGCACCTCGCGCACGCGCGGCTGCAGACTGCTCAACCCGGCCTTCCGGCCCCAGGCGATGGCTTGCGCAGCATCCAGACCGCGCCGGTCGGCGGCATCGATGGCCAGCAAGGCGCCGGCGCGATTGCCGGAGGCGCAGTGCACCAGCACCTTGCCCGACGCCGCCGCCATCGCGGCACGCAGACGCGCGGCATGGGCACGATCCACGTCGGCGGCGCCGGCCACGGGAATGTGCACGTAACGCATGCCGGCGGCTCGCACCTGCGCCGCCTCATCACTGCCGGCCATTTCCTGATCGCTGCGCAGATTGATGACCGTGGTCACGCCCCGTGCTTCGAGCAGCGCCCAGGCCGCGGCATCCGGTTGGCCACCGGTGAACAGGTCATCGGCCGGTCGCGCCAGGTTCGGCACGTGTCCGGCCAACGTTGCCGGCACCGTCCCGGCCGGGGGCGGGAAGGCCTGAGCCATCGTCCACGGCGCACAGGCCACGGCCATGCACAGGAAAAAGCGTTTGAGACCCATGATCGACACCTCGCTCGGGTTTGGTAACCGGCATGTTCGTCCGGTAGTTTATCGACACCGTCCCTTGCCGCGGCAACCGTCATGGCCGATACACCCTCCCGCTCCCTGCGCCGCTTCGTTCCGGAGATCCTGCGCACGCACCCGTCCGCCACACTGCTGCTGGTGCAGCTGCTGGAGATCGTGCTGTATCCGGCAACGGCCAACACCACCGCCGGACGCGGACTGCTGAGCGTGGTCGGCGCACTGGTGATGGTCATGGTGTTGCGGCTGGTACGTCACGTCAGAGGCAAGGTGGGGTATGTTGCCACCCTGGCACTGCTGGCCGTCGGCTTCAACGTGGCATGGCTGGCCACCGGCGACCACGACCTGAAATCCTGGCAGGCCGGACTCGAGGCACTGCTGTATTTCTATACCGCGCGCTGCATGATCGGCTACATCCTGGCCGACCGGCGCACCACCCGCGACGAACTGTTCGCGGCGGCGGCGACGTTCACCCTGATCGTCTGGGCCTTTGCCGAAGTGCTGATGTTGTGCCAGCTGCTGCAGCCCACGGCTTTCCTGGGTGCCGGCGAGGCCGGCGACCCGCGCAGCTGGAGCGAACTGATGTTCCTCAGCTTTGCGCTGTTCACCAACACCGGTATCGGCACCGTGGTGCCGCTGACCGCCGCCTCCCGGGCCATCGGCGACCTGGAGATGTTCAGCGGCGTGATGTATCTGGCGTTGGTGGTCTCACGGCTGGTGGGCCAGGCGGCAACCCGGGGCGTCAAGGACAACTGACGCCGAGAGCAGGTGGAAACACCCTCCAACGGCTGCGAGCGCCGCAAAAACCATAACGCCACGGCCCCCTCCCCGCGCCGCAACGACTACACTAGGCATTTCGTCGCCGCGGCACGAACGTGACTGCGTGGACACAGGCATTCGGCGCTTCATCGGACCGCGGATACCGCGGCGGCAACGAGGCGACGGCGGTCTCGACCATGCAGGCATGCCTGCCGCGCGAAGGGTTGGCACCCGAACCCCGATCCACCCCGGCGCGGTGCCGGTGGCCGCTTGCCGGCCCCTGCGATGCGCCACACCGATACCGAGTAGAGAGACCATGTTCGAATCGATCAAGCGTGTTCCCGGCGATGCCATTCTTGGCCTCATCCAGCAACTGAAGGACGATCCCAACCCGAACAAGGTGGACCTGGGCGTGGGCGTCTACCGCGACATCCATGGCAACACGCCGATCATGCGCGCGGTCAAATCCGCCGAGCAGATCCTGGTCGACACCGAACAGACCAAGTCGTACATTGGCTCGCATGGCGATCCGGCCTATGGCGAACTGATCCTCAAGACCGTATTCGGCGAGGACAGTCAGGTGCTGGCCGAGCGCCGCGCCAGCGCTACGCAGTCGCCGGGCGGCACCGGCGCGCTGCGCCTGGCCGCGGATTTCATCGCGGCCCAGCTTCCCGGCAAATCGATCTGGCTGCCGACCCCGACTTGGCCCAACCATCTGGGCGTGTTCGGACACGCCGGCATCGGGATCCAGCGTTATCCCTACGTCGACGCCGACAACACCTTCGACTTCGAGGCCATGATGGCCGGGCTGCAGGCGATTCCGGAGGGCGACATCCTGCTGCTGCATGCCTGCTGCCACAATCCCAGCGGCTTCGACCCGGACCGCGAGCAATGGCACCGCATCCTGGACGTGGTGCGTGAGCGCCACCTGTTGCCGCTGGTGGATTTCGCGTACCAGGGTTTCGGCGACGGGCTGGACGAGGACGCCTACGGCGTGCGCCTGCTGGCCGACAACCTCGACGAGATGCTGATCACGCAGTCGTGCTCCAAGAATTTCGGCCTGTACCGCGAGCGCGTCGGTACGTTCATCGCCGTGGCCCGCAACGCCGACGAAATGGCCAACGTGCGCTCGCAGCTGGCCGTGACCGCCCGCGAAAACTATTCCAACCCGCCAGCTCACGGCAGTGCCGTGGTGGCCACCATCTTCACTTCGCCGGAGCTGACCGCGCGTTGGCGCGAAGAGCTGGACGACATGCGCGAACGCATCGCCGCGTTGCGCCGACAGCTGGTCGAGGGCCTCAAACCGTACGGACTGGACGATCGCTTCGGGTTTGTCCTGCGCCAGCGCGGCATGTTTTCCTACACCGGTCTGACGCCGGCCCAGGTGGACCGGCTGCGCGACGACTACAGCATCTACATGGTGACGTCCGGACGCATCAACATTGCCGGCCTCAACGAGAACAACCTGGACTACGTCTGCAAGGCCATCGCCGACGTGGTGACGTGATGGCCGACGTGCGGAACTTGTGAAAAATTCGACCGCAGCGGCACTGTCGCTGCGGCGGGTGATTTTTTCACACGCCCTCAGCGCACCACCAGTACCGGCAACAGACAACGCCTGAGCAAGGTGGCGGTGGTGCTTCCCAGAAGCAGTTCGCGCACGCGCGAGCGCCCGTAAGCCCCCATGACCAGAAGATCGACATCATGGGCATCGGCGTATGCCGGCAACGCGTCGGCCGGATCGCCGACCACCGCCGCCACGGTGCAATCCATGCCGGCGCGCTGGAGCGGTTCACGCGCGCGAGCCAGCGCCGGCCCGGTATCGGCACCGTCGGCGGCGGCCATCACCACGTGGCATTCCAACCCCGCCAGCAACGCGTGATCGGCAGCAAGCGCGGCCGCCTTGACCGCACCGGGGCTATCGTCGAACGCAACCAGCACGCGCCGAGGCGGATGCCAGGCACGTGAGGCCACCAGCACCGGCCGGTCCGAGGCGCGCAACACGCGCTCCAGGCTGGAGCCCAGGTGCATGCGTGCGAAATCGGCCGCCTCGCCGCGCTTGCCCATCACCAGCAGGTCGCTGTCGAAACGGGCATCATCCAGCACATCCACCAACGTGCCGTGTCGCAGATGCGCCTGCACCGGCGCCACGCCCCGCTCGTGCAGATGCGCCACCGCGGCATCCAGCAACGATTCACCCTGCTGCGCGGCGAGCTTGCCGCGCTCCTCGTCGAGTGCCGCGAGCTGGGTCAGCAGGGCGCCGCCCGCATCCATGCCGATGGCACCGCTGAAGTCGGTGACACTGGCACGCTCGGGATGCCGCTCCAGCACGTGCAGCAGCTCCACCGTGGCCCCGGTGCGCGACGCGGCCCAGGCGGCGTGGTCAAGCACGCTCCGCGTATAGCGCGAATCGTCGATGCAGGCGAGCAACTGGGACATGGCATGCCTCCGGGTCAATCCCGTGGACGGGCGACGCGCCCTGCTCCGCCGCAAAACCGGCGGGGCACGCCCAGTATGGCGCGCCGTGATGCGTCGATGCCAGCCGCAGCCGATCGTCGGTTCAGACTTGCGGACGCATGTAGGGGAACAGCAGCACGTCGCGGATGGACGAGGCATTGGCCAACAGCATCACCAGGCGGTCGATGCCGACGCCCAGGCCGCCGGTGGGCGGCAGGCCCACTTCCAGCGCGGTGATGTAGTCGGCGTCGTAATGCATGGCCTCGTCGTCGCCCGAATCCTTGGCCTCGACCTGGGCCCGGAAGCGCGCGGCCTGGTCCTCCGGGTCGTTCAGCTCGGAGAAGCCGTTGGCGATTTCCTTGCCGTTGATGAACAACTCGAAGCGGTCGGTCATCTCCGGATCGTCGTCGTTGCGCCGGGCCAGCGGCGACACCTCCAGCGGATGCTGAGTGATGAAGGTCGGCTGCACCAGCTTGCCTTCCACCGTCTCCTCGAAGATTTCCAGCAGCAGCTTGCCCCAGCCCATCGACGGCTTCACCGCGACACCGAGCCGCTCGGCATGTGCGGCCATCGCGGCACGGTCGCGCAATTCGGCACGCGTGATCTCCGGGTTGTGCTCCAGCACCGCGTCTTCCATCGGCCAGCGCCGGAACGGCGCGCCGACATCGATGCGGCTGCCCTCCCACTCGAGATCGGTCCGGTCAACCACATGGGCCGCTACGTCCCGGATCATGCCCTCCGTGAGGTCCATGATGTCATGGTACGTGGCGTAGGCCTGGTACAACTCCAGCATGGTGAATTCGGGATTGTGCCGCGTCGACACGCCCTCGTTGCGGAAGTTGCGGTTGATTTCGTAGATGCGCTCGAAGCCGCCCACCACCAGACGCTTCAAATACAATTCGGGCGCCACGCGCAAGTACAGGTCGATGTCCAGCGCGTTGTGATGGGTGACGAACGGACGCGCGGTGGCACCGCCGGGGATGACGTGCATCATCGGCGTTTCGACTTCCATGAAACGTCGCGGCGGCGCCTCCAACCACTGACGCATGCGGCCGATCGCCCGCGAACGCAGCATGAATGCTTCGCGCGCCTCGGCGGTGACAATGAGATCCACATAACGCTGCCGGTAGCGACGCTCCACATCGGCCAGGCCGTGGAACTTGTCCGGCAACGGACGCAACGACTTGGTGAGAAGATGCAGGCCGGCGACGCGCACCGACAGTTCGCCGGTACGGGTGCGCATCAGCGTACCCTCCGCGCCGACAATGTCGCCCACATCCCAGGTCCGGAACACATCGTAGGCCTCGTCGCCCAGCTCCTGCTTGCGCACAAACAGCTGAATGCGACCGGTCATGTCCTGCAGCTGCACGAAGCTGACCTTGCCTTGCACGCGTTTGAGCACGATGCGGCCGGCGACCTTGACGGTGCGTGCCTCGGCTTCCACCGCTTCGGCGTCCAGTCCGTCCATGTCGGCCTGCAGATCGCCGTTGAACGCATCGGGGCGAAAATCGTTGCGGAACGCTCCGCCGTGCTCGCGCCACGCATTCAGTTTTTCGCGCCGCTCCGCGATCAGCTTGTTTTCGTCGTCGGAACGGATGTCGATGTCACTCATCGGGATGAATCCTCAATGCAAACCGGACGGCATGAATGCCGCCGCGCGAAGGACGCGTCATGGCGTCGTCAGGCAAAAATTTAGCGATGTCAGGCGTCGACACGCTTGGCACCGGCCTCCAGACCGGATTTCAGCGCGGCTTCCATGAATCCGTCGAGGTCGCCATCGAGTACCTTCTGGGTGTCCGAGCGCTCGATGCCGGTGCGCAGATCCTTGATGCGGCTCTGGTCGAGCACGTAGTTGCGGATCTGGCTGCCCCAGCCGATGTCGGACTTGGTGGCTTCGACCTTGTCCTTCTCGGCGTTGCGTTTTTGCACTTCCAGTTCGTACAGCTTGGCCTGCAGCATCTTCATGGCGCGATCGCGGTTGGCATGCTGGCTGCGCTCGGTCTGGCAGGCCACCACCACGCCGGACGGTCCGTGATGCAGACGCACGGCGGATTCGGTCTTGTTGACATGCTGGCCACCGGCACCGGAGGAACGATAGACGTCCATCTTGATGTCGGCCGGATTGATTTCGATCTCGATATTGTCGTCGACCTCGGGGGAGACGAACACCGACGTGAAACTGGTGTGGCGACGGTTGTCGGAGTCGAACGGACTCTTGCGCACCAGCCGGTGCACGCCGATTTCGGTCTTCAACCAGCCGTAGGCGTAATCGCCCTCGACCCGGAAGGTGGCGGATTTGATGCCGGCCACCTCGCCGCCGGAGGCTTCCAGCAGCTCGGTCTTCCAGCCCCGGTGTTCGCACCAGCGCAGGTACATCCGCAGCAGCATCTCGGCCCAGTCCTGGGCCTCGGTGCCACCGGCGCCGGCCTGGATGTCGACGAACGCGTTGCCGCTGTCCATCTCGCCGGTGAACATGCGCTGGAACTCCAGCTTCTCGACCTCGGCCTGCAACTGGGCGACATCGTCGATGACCGACTGGATGGTGTCATCGTCGCCATCGGCACCGGCCATGTCCAGCAACTCGCCGGCGTCGGCAAGACCGCTGGTCAGGCGACTAATACCACTGACGAAAGTATCCAGCCGGGCCCGCTCGCGGCCCAGTTCCTGGGCGCGTTCGGGGTGATTCCAGACGTCGGGGTTTTCCAGTTCGCGGGTAACTTCCTCCAACCGTTCCTGCTTGGCAGGGTAGTCAAAGAAACCCCCTAAGCGCGTCGACCCGGGAGGCAAGCTCCGAGATCTGCGCATGGATCGGATTGGTCTCGATCATGGTGATGTATGTCCCGCACAAAGACCGCGCATTTTACCAAATGCATGGCAGTACCGTCAGTCCCCGTCGTCGGGCCGGTCGATCCATGCCATGGCCGCATCGAACTCGCTGTCGTGAAACAGCTCGACCATGGCCGGTGCCATGAACCCGGCCGCCGATACCATGGCACGCACCCAGCCGACATCGGTAACCACGGCCACGCGGTCCCAGCCACTGAGATGACGCAGGCCGAGCTTGGCGTCGTCCCACATCGCGCCCAGCTCGAAGCCGTCGAAGTCCGGGCCCAGCTGGTACAACAAGCGCAACTTGTGATTGAGCGCGAATACCGCTTCGACATCCGGCACCAGCACGCTCTCGTAGTCCTCGGCCGTGACCTTTCCGCTGGCACGAAAACCCAGTGTGCCGGTGGGCATGCCCTTGATTTGCTCGATCATGCGCGTACTCCGTTCGAAACGTTTTCTGGCAGAGGCCAGCCCTGCTGGCGATTGTCAGGTTATGCGCATCATCGCGCAATCGCCAACAGGGCCGGCTCCCGGGTGCCCCGCAAAATCAGACGGGTTCGACGTGGCGCACGATCAGGCGCGCGCTCTGGCGGCCTTGCCAGTCGTTGACGACCAGTTCGTAGCCTGCGCGCAACAAGGACGGGAATTCCTGATTCTCGGAAACCTGGAACATCACCGCGTCCCGCACCGCGCCGTCACGCGGGTCGCGCAGTGTCAGGCGACGGTGGCCCACGCCCATCGGGCGCACGCTGACGCACTCGAACACGTTGTCGAAAAACGGAGCCTCGAAGCCCTGCCCCCACGGTCCGGCCCGACGCAGCCACTGCGCCAGCTCCAGGTTGCATTCACCGGGCGCCAGTTCACCGTCACTCCATAGCACCGGCTGCAGCGGCTGCCGGCCCAGGCGCTCGCGCGCGACCGCGTCGAAGGCATGTGCGAATTGTTCGAAACGGTCGGCGTCGAGACTCAAGCCGGCGGCCATGGCGTGCCCGCCGAAACGAACCACCAAACCGGGGTGGCGGGCCGCGACATCGGCCAGTGCGTCGCGTACATGGAAGCCCGGGATGGAACGCGCCGAACCGCGCAGCAGTCCGTCACCCTCGTCACCGGATGGCGCGAACGCGATCACCGGGCGGTACAGGCGATCCTTGATTCTGGACGCCACCAGACCGACCACGCCGGCGTGCCAGTGCGGCTCGAACAGGGTCACGCCAAGTGTGTCGACCTGCCCCACGTCCGCCGCCAGGGTGCTCGCCTCGGCAACCATTTCCTCCTGCAGCTGACGGCGCTCGGCATTGATGGCCGACAACCGTACCGCCAGTGTATCGGCACGCGCCGCGTCGTCCTCCAGCAGACAGGCAATACCCTGCGTCATGTCCTCCAGACGTCCCGCCGCGTTCAGCCGGGGGGCCAGCGCGAAAGCCATGTCGGTCGACCCCAATGTGGCTTCGGCACGGTTGCTGGCCCGAATCAGCGCGCGAACCCCGGCGCAGGCGCGACCGGCACGGATACGCCGCAGGCCCGCTTCGACCAGGATGCGGTTGTTGTCGTCCAACGGCACCAGGTCGGCCACGGTGCCGAGTGCCACCAGGTCCAGCAGCACCGACAGGTCCGGTTGCGTGTGCCGGTCGAACCGGCCTTCCGCCCGCATGCGTGTGCGCAGAGCCATCAACAGGTAGAACATCACGCCGACGCCGGCCAGCGCCTTGCTGGGGAAACCGTCACCGGCAAGATTCGGGTTGACGATGGCGTGTGCCGCGGGCAGTTGCGGGCCCGGCAGGTGATGGTCGGTGACCACCACGTCCACCCCGAGGTCACGCGCGGCAGCCACGCCGTCCACGCTGGCGACCCCGTTGTCGACGGTGACGATGAGGTCCGGCGGCGCATCCAGCGACGCCACCAGCGCCGGACTGAGTCCGTAACCATGGCGCATGCGGTGCGGCACCACGAAATCGACCCGCGACAGTCCGAGCAGCCGCAAACCGCGCACTGCCACCGCGCAGCCGGTCGCGCCGTCGCAATCGTAGTCGCCCACGACCAGCACGCGTTCGCCGCGATCCAGTGCGCGCAACAGGCGCGCGGTCGCGGCCTCCAGGCCGCCGAGCAGATGCGGTGGTGCCAGGCGGGTCAGGCGGTAGTCGAGCGCATCCGCCTGGCATACGCCACGGGCGGCGTAGATGCGGCGCAGCACCGGTGGCAACGCGGCCGGCCAGTCCACCGCATCCATGTGCGGCGGCAGCGGACGACGTTGCAGGCGCACATCCGTCATGACACGTGACGCCAGAGACGCCATCGCTGCCAACGACTCACCCGCCAGCGCTCGCCGGTCGCAAAATGCAACACCAGCGAGCGCACGCGCCGTTGGCCCAGCACGTCGCCAAGCAGGTCCATGCAGGCCTGCGGGGAACCGGAACGGCCCAAATCCAGCAAGGTGTCGACCCGGACGCCGCGCGAAGCATCGAAGGTATCCAGCGGCCGTGTCAGGACGCCTGCCCGCGCGGCCAGTGCCCGCGGCAGCAGATCGTCCGCGTAGACCTCGCCCGGGCCGGCCTTCACCCAGGCCGGCAGGCGTCCGCCGCCCCAGGGCCACAAGCTGTTGACCGGCAGCCGGTCATGCGTCTCGCGTTCACGATTGAGCGGATTTTGATGCAGCAGGATCTGACTTTCGTTGAACAACTGGCGCCAACGCCTCCCCTTCGGGCCGGCGGGCAGATAGCGCGTGATGTCGTCACCCAGCACCTCGGCGGGCGCATGGAAATCGGGTAGCGGCGAGTCGGCCGGCAGGCGCAGGTGCCAGCGCGACGGAAGCGTGGTCTCCAGCCGCATGCCGGCATCCCCGAACAACGGCCGCAACGGCCGCGCCAACGCCTCCGCCTCCGCGGCATCGAGGTCGAGATTGCCGCAGGCCAGCATGCGCGCGCCGGTCATGTCCGGGCGCACATGGGCCGGGTCCAGACACAACCAGGCATGCCCGTCGGTCGGCTGGTCCAGGGCCGCACGCATCAAGGCGGCGGCCGGAAGCCGGCTGCCCGGCCAGAGAAAGTAGCTGGCGGCAGCCTGCTCGCCGACCGCCCCCACCTCCAGCCGGTCACCCCGCGCCAGCCACGCTCGCATCCCGGGCACCGCGTCGAACCGCCCGATCGGGGGCAACAACGCATACAGCGTGCTCATGCCACCTGGTTCTCCAGTTCTTCGCCAAGTTCCAGCCAGCGGTTTTCGAGGCTGGCCTTCTGCCGACGCAATTCACCCTGCTCGCGACCGATATCCGCCAGTACGGCGGTGGGACCGGCATAGATATCCGGGTCGGCCAACCGCGTCTCGAGGGAGGCCAGTTGTGCATCGATACCGGCGATGTGTTTTTCCAGTTTTTCGAGCTGCCGGCGCAGGTCCCGCGTGCGTTCGCGTTCACGCGCCGCGGCACGCCGGCGCTCTTGCGCGTTGGCGCGAGCGCCACCGTCCGCGGTGCGCGCGTCCTTGTCGGTGCCGCTTTCCTGGCCGCGGTTGCGCAGCCAGCGCGCGTAATCATCCAGGTCCCCGTCGAAATGCACGACCTCGCCATCGGCCACGCGCCAGAAATCGTCACAAACCAGCCCCAGCAGATGCCGGTCATGGGACACCAGCACCAACGCGCCCGGATAGTCGTTGAGCGCCTCGGCCAACGCCTCGCGCATATCCATGTCCAGATGATTGGTGGGCTCGTCCAGCAACAGAAGGCCCGGCTTCTCCCATGCGATCAGCGACAGTGCCAACCGCGCGCGCTCGCCGCCGGAAAACCCGTCCACCGGCTCCAGGGCGCGGTCACCGGCGAAATGCCAGCGTCCCAGCCAGTCACGCAGTGCCTGCGTGGTGGCGGTGGGCGCCAGGCGCGCCAGATGATCATGCGGACTTTCACCGGCACGCAGGTTCTCCACCGTGTGCTGGGCGAAGTAGCCGATGCCGAGGTCCTTGTGCACGCTGCGCTCGCCGGCCAGCAACGGCAATTCGCCGACCAACGACTTGACCAGCGTGGACTTGCCGGCGCCGTTCGGTCCCAGCAGGCCGATGCGGTCGCCGGCCTGCAGGTTGAGCGTGACATCACTCAACACCAGCCGCGCATTCGCATTGTCTGTGGGAGCGGCTCCATCCGCGATGGCATGATGTCCTGCCGCATGATCGATCGCGGCTGAGGCTGCTCCCACAGGCAATGCCGGGTAACCGGTGTCGACATGGTCCAGCTTCAGCATCGATTCGGGCAAGCGTGCAGGGGCGGGAAAGCTGAAATGGAACGGTCGGTCCACGCGCACCGCTTCGGTGCCGCTCATCTTTTCCAGACGCTTGATGCGCGACTGCGCCTGGCGCGCCTTGGTCGCCTTGGCCTTGAAGCGGTTGATGAACGATTCCAGGTGCGCGCGCTCGGCCTGCTCGCGGTCGTGCGCGATCTGCTGCTGGCGCAGATGTTCCGAACGCTGGCGCTCGAAGGCGCTGTAGTCACCGGTATAGAGCTTCGCCCCGCCCTGCTCCAGGTGCAACGTATGCGAGGTGACGCCATCGAGGAATTCGCGGTCGTGGGAGATCACCAGCAACATGCCCGGATAGCGGCGCAACCATTGCTCCAGCCACAACACGGCATCCAGGTCGAGATGGTTGGTGGGCTCGTCGAGCAGCAGCAGTTCGGACGGCGCCATCAGGGCGCGGGCCAGATTCAGGCGCACCCGCCAGCCGCCGGAAAATGCCGCCACCGGCTGCTCGTGGGTGGCAGGCGAAAATCCCAGCCCGTGCAGCAGGCGTCCGGCGCGGGCACGTGCGTCGTAGCCGTTGAGTTCTTCGATGCGAAGATGGGCCGCTGCCACGCGCGCATGGTCGCCGGCGGCCGCGGCCTCGGCTTCCATCGCCAACGCGGCCGCGACCTCCGTATCGCCTCCCAGCACGTACTCGATGGCCGGATCGGGCAACGCCGGTGCCTCCTGCGCCACCGACGCCACACGGACGCCGGCGGGCAAATCCACACTGCCGGCATCGCTGTCCAGCTCACCGCGCACGGCGGCCAGCAACGTCGACTTGCCGCATCCATTGCGACCGACCACGCCGACCTTCCAGCCGACGTGGAGCACCACATCGACGCCGGACAACAGCAGTCGTCCGCCGCGTCGCAGGGCAAGGTTGCGAAACGCCAGCATCTTACTTGTAGCTCACCTCGACGACCTCATATTCCTTGTGGCCGTTGGGCGCCTCGAAGGTGAAGCTGTCACCCTCGCGGCGGCCGATCAGTGCCCGCGCGATGGGCGACGACACGGCGATCAGATTCTGTTTGATGTCGGCCTCCAGGTCGCCCACGATCTGGTAGGTGACCTCCTTGCCGCTGTCCACCTCTTCCAGTGCCACTGTGGCACCGAACACGACCTTGTCGCCCACGCCCAGCGTGGTCGGGTCGATGACCTGGGCCGAGGACAGCGCCGCCTCCAACTCGTTGATGCGCCCTTCGACGAAACTCTGCTGCTCGCGCGCGGCATGGTATTCGGCATTTTCCTTGAGATCACCGTGGGCACGGGCCTCGGCGATCGCCTCGACGATGCGCGGGCGTTCTTCGAACTTCAGCCGCTCCAGCTCGCTGCGCAAACGCTCGGCACCCTTCTTGGTCATGGGGGCACGGTTCATGGTACGTACTCCTGAAAAATACGGCGGAACGACGCGGTGCGCCCGCCAATGGTGGTAACAGCCAAAAGACCAGCGCTTGCCCGCCGGAACGGGCAAGACTGGCATTTCGATTGAGCGGACCTCCAAAGCCTGTCCCGAACCGCGACGGCATCTGCCGGGCGATTCGCCGCACCGCCGCGGGGCGCGCGGCCCGGCCGTGGTGATGGCTTTGCGGTTTCCTTGTTGTGACGTTGTGGCTACGCCCAAAGCATGCGGCGCGGCGCGCGACAAAGCAAGCCGTCGACGCCCATTTCGCGGAACATGCGCCCCGCGCGTCAAGCCGCCGGTCAGCTTCGCGCGACGGCACCCGTGCTCAGCGCATGTGAACCATTCGAGCGCCGCCACGAGTGTGTGCCGGCGGTGCTCGCAGCAAGTGGGCGATTTTACATCGCTCTCAGTCCGCGCGGCCCTTGCGATGCAGGTCCTGCAGACTGTTCACCTCGCCGCCACCACGGTAATCCAACGAATGCAGCAACGCACGGGCACCGGCGATGGTGGTCGAATAGGTGACCCGCTGCTGCAACGCCTCGCGGCGGATCGAAAACGAATCGGCAATCGCCTGGCGGCCTTCCGTGGTGTTGACGATGTAGACGATTTCACCGTTCTTGATCAGGTCGACGATGTGCGGGCGCCCCTCGGCCACCTTGTTGATGTGCTCGCAGGCCACGTCGTGGCCGTTGAGGAAGGCCGCCGTGCCGGACGTGCCGACCAGGCTGTAGCCGCGCGTGATGGCATCGCGCGCGATCGGCAACAGGCGCTCCTTGTCGCCGTCGCGCACCGACATGAAAATCTTGCCGTGCACCGGCGCCTTGATCGAGGCCGCCTCATGCCCGCGCGCGAACGCCGCGCCGAAGCTCTTGCCCACGCCCATGACTTCGCCGGTGGAACGCATTTCCGGGCCCAGGATGGGATCGACGTTCTCGAACTTCAGGAACGGGAAGATCGCTTCCTTCACCGAGTAGTACGTGGGGATCATCTCCTCGGTCGTCCCCTGCTCGGCCAGGGAACGGCCGGCCATGCAGCGCGCGGCAATGCTGGCCAGCGCCTGGCCGGTGGCCTTGGACACGAACGGCACCGTGCGCGAGGCGCGCGGGTTCACTTCCAGGATGAAGATGTTGTCGCCCTGCACCGCGAACTGGGTGTTCATCAAGCCCACCACCTTCAATTCGCGCGCCAGCAGGGCGACCTGGCGGCGCAGCTCGTCCTGCACCTCGGCACTCAACGAGTACGGCGGCAGCGAGCACGAGGAGTCGCCCGAATGCACGCCGGCCTCCTCGATGTGCTCCATGATGCCGCCGACCAGCACCTGGCCGTCGGCGTCGGCGATGACGTCGACATCCACTTCGGTGGCATGGTCCAGGAAGCGGTCCAGCAGCACCGGCGAATCCTCGGACACCTTCACCGCGTCGCGGATGTAGCGCGCCAGGTCCTCGTCGGCATAGACGATTTCCATGGCGCGGCCGCCGAGCACGTAGCTAGGGCGCACCACCAGCGGATAACCGATCTCGTTGGCCAGCGTCAGCGCCTCCTCGGCGGTGTGCGCGATGCGATTGGGCGGCTGCTTCAGGCCCAGGCGCTCGATCAGCTGCTGGAAGCGCTCGCGGTCCTCGGCCAGGTCGATGGAATCGGGACTGGTGCCGATGATCGGCACGCCGGCCGCCTCCAGCGCGCGCGCCAGCTTCAGCGGCGTCTGCCCGCCGTACTGCACGATCACGCCCCTGGGCTTCTCGACGGCGACGATTTCCAGCACGTCCTCGAGCGTCAGCGGCTCGAAGTACAAACGGTCGGAAGTGTCGTAGTCGGTGGACACGGTTTCCGGGTTGCAGTTGACCATGATGGTCTCGAACCCGTCGCGGCGCAGCGCCAGCGAGGCGTGCACGCAGCAGTAGTCGAACTCGATGCCCTGGCCGATGCGGTTGGGGCCGCCGCCGAGCACCATGATCTTGTCGCGACCGGTCGGATCGGCCTCGCACTCTTCCTCGTAGGTGGAGTACATGTAGGCGGTGGAGGTGGCGAACTCGGCCGCGCACGAATCCACGCGCTTGTACACCGGGTGCAGGCCCATGGTGTGGCGCAGATGGCGCACCGCGGCCTCGTCGGTGCCCAGCACCCGGGCCAGGCGCTTGTCGCTGAAGCCCATGCGCTTGAGCTCGCGCAGGCGCGGCTCGTCCAGCGCATCGATGCCCTGCTTCGCCGTGTCGGCCTCGGCGGCGACGATGTCCTCGACGGCCGCGAGGAACCACGGATCGATCTGCGTGTGCTCGAACACCTCGTCCCGCGTCATCCCGGCACGGAAGGCGTCGCCGACGTAAAAGATGCGCTCGGGACCGGGCTCGCGCAGTTCGCGCCTGAGCGTGGCCAGGTCTTCGTTGTTGCCCAGGTCCAGGCCGGTCGGATCCAGTCCGCACTTGCCGGTTTCCAGCCCGCGCAGGGCCTTCTGGAACGATTCGGTGAAGGTGCGGCCGATGGCCATCACCTCGCCCACCGAATGCATCTGCGTGCCCAGGCGCGAGGACGAGGCCGGGAATTTCTCGAACGCGAAGCGCGGAATCTTGGTGACCACGTAGTCGATGGTCGGCTCGAACGAGGCCGGCGTGCGGCCGCCGGTGATGTCGTTGTCCAGCTCGTCCAGCGTGTAGCCCACGGCCAGCTTGGCCGCGATCTTGGCGATCGGGAAGCCGGTGGCCTTGGAGGCCAGCGCCGAGGAACGCGACACGCGCGGGTTCATCTCGATGACGACCATGCGCCCGGTCGCCGGATCCATGCCGAACTGCACGTTGGAACCGCCGGTATCCACGCCGATCTTGCGCAGCACCGCCAGGGAGGCGTCGCGCATGACCTGGTATTCCTTGTCGGTCAGCGTCAGCGCCGGCGCCACGGTGATCGAGTCGCCGGTATGCACGCCCATCGGGTCGATGTTCTCGATGGCGCAGATGATGATGCAGTTGTCCGCCTTGTCGCGGACCACTTCCATCTCGTATTCCTTCCAGCCCAGCAGCGATTCGTCGATCAGCACCGAATGCACGGGCGACAGCTCCAGCCCGCGCTTGACGATGGTCTCGTACTCCTCGATGTTGTAGGCGATGCCGCCGCCGGAGCCGCCCAGCGTGAACGAGGGCCGCACGATGGCCGGGAAGCCCAGCTTCTTCTGCGCCTCGATGGCCTGCTCCCAGCTTTCGACCAGCTCCGCGCGCGGGCTTTCCAGGCCGATCTCGTCCATCGCCTCGCGGAACAGCTCGCGATCCTCGGCGGTGCGGATGGCCTCGCGCGAGGCGCCGATCAGCTCGACGCCGTGTTTTTCCAGCACGCCGTGGTCGGCCAGCGCCAGCGCACAGTTCAGCGCCGTCTGCCCGCCCATCGTCGGCAGCACCGCATCCGGCTTCTCCTTGGCGATGATGCGCTCCACCGTCTGCCAGTTGATCGGCTCGATGTAGACCGCGTCGGCGGTCTCCGGATCGGTCATGATCGTGGCCGGATTGGAGTTCACCAGGATGACGCGAAAACCCTCTTCTTTCAGGGCTTTGCACGCTTGTGCTCCGGAATAATCGAACTCGCAGGCCTGGCCGATGACGATGGGCCCGGCGCCGATGATGAGGATGGAGTGGAGGTCGGTACGTTTGGGCATGGTTCAACTCCGGGACCGGGGGGCGGTGGATCGGGACCCGGGACCCGGGACCCGGGACCCGTCATTGGCAAAACTTCCCAGTGATTGCTGGAGCCGATAGAGCATTTGGCTGACGCGTTCGGCAAGCTCAAGTGCCGGCTCGACGGCAGCCCCATCCACCAGGCCGAGATCCTCGGTAAGCAGCAACTGGGTTTGCACTTCCGCCACAGAGCCGGACGCGATGGAAACAAAACGCGCATATTCGCGGCGCGAATGCCTGGCGTTCCCCTCGGCGATGTTCGACGGTACCGAAACAGCCGCACGCTGCAATTGCGAGGCCAGACCATAACGTTCCTCCCGAGGGAAAACCGCCGTCAATTCGTATACCGAACGGGTCAGTGCCATGGCTACACGCCAGACATCCAGATCACGGAAATGCGTGACGCTCATACAACCGACCCGAAGTGCGGGTCCCGGGTCCCGGGTCCCGGGTCCCGTACCGACCCACGCATCAAACCGACAAACCGATCAAACAAGTAAATAATGTCGTGCGGCCCCGGCGAAGCTTCCGGATGGCCCTGGAAGCAGAAGGCCGGCCGGTCGGTCAGCGCAAAGCCCTGCAGGGAGCCGTCGAACAGCGACTGGTGCGTCACGCGCACGTTGTCCGGCAGCGTGTCCGGATCCGCCGCGAAGCCGTGGTTCTGGCTGGTGATGAGCACGCGGCCGTCGTCCAGGTCCTTGACCGGGTGGTTGGCGCCATGATGGCCGAATTTCATCTTGAGGGTGCGCGCGCCCAGGGCCAGGGCCATCAATTGGTGGCCGAGGCAGATGCCGAACAGCGGGAGGCGCGCGTCCAGGAACGCGCGGGTGGCTCCGATGGCGTAATCGCAGGCGGCCGGGTCGCCGGGGCCGTTGGACAGGAACACGCCGTCCGGTTGCATGGCCAGCACCTCGTCGGCCGGGGTCTCGGCCGGCACCAGGCGCACGTCGCAGCCACGGTCGGCCAGCAGGCGCAGGATATTGTGCTTGACGCCGAAATCATAAGCGACGACCTTGAAACTGGCCTCGGCGCGGGCGAATTCTCCGCGGGCCAGATCCCAGGTGCCTTCGTTCCAGTCCTTCGGCTGGTCGACACAGGCCACCTTCGCCAGATCCATGCCGTCGAGACCGGGAAAGTCCCTGGCTCTGACCAGGGCGGCGTCGGCGTCCACGTTCTCACCGGCCATGATGCAGCCCTTCTGCGCTCCCTTCTCGCGCAGGATACGGGTCAGGCGGCGCGTATCGATGCCGGCGATGGCGACCACGCCGTGACGTTGCAGGTAATCGGGAAGCGATTCGCTGGTGCGCCAGTTGCTGGGCAGGCGCGGCACGTCGCGCACGATCAGGCCGGCCGCCTGCACGCGATCGGACTCGACATCGACCGCGTTGCAGCCGGTATTGCCGATATGCGGACAGGTCAGCGTGACCAGCTGCTGCATGTAGGACGGATCGGTGAGGATTTCCTGGTAACCGGTCATGGCGGTGTTGAACACCACTTCGCCGACGGTTTCTCCGGAGATGCCAACCGAATGGCCACGAAAAACACTGCCATCTTCGAGAACTAGCAGGGCTGGAATCATCTGGACCGCCTCACAGGTGCGACAAAGCCCGCAGGCCGGCTCGGGCCTGGACGGGATTTGCAAGGAAAGAACATCGGGCGGGAAAACATGTTAAGTCGCGCATCCCGGGCTGTCCACAAAAATTTGCCGGCCGGGAACCCTGCCGGAATGCGCGCCACGCACTACAATGCCCCGACACCACCTCGCACGCCCTTCGCATGAGCAGCCTCCTCCTCGACCCCGCCCAGCTGGAACGCCCCGACACCCTGGTTTTCGCCGAGCCGTTCGCGTTCATGGTGTCGCACGCGATGCTTCCCCATGCGCGCCGCAAGGCACTGGACCATGATTTTCCGGCTTACCGTGAAGCGGGATTTTTCCCCTACGATCCGGACGAATGCGGCCCCAGCATCCGCGATCTGGTGGACAATCTCACCACGCCGGCATTCGCCGACGCGATCGGCGAGCGCCTGGGCATCGACAACCTGGCCCGGTACCCGACCCTGGTCACAATCTGCCGCTTCCTCAACCGGCGCCATGGCACCATCCACACCGACAGTACATCGAAGGTGGCCACCGCGTTGATCTACCTCAACGAAAGCTGGCCCGACACCAGCGCCGGTTGCCTGCGTTTTCTGCGCGCCATCGACAACATCGACGCCACCGTCGGGCCCGAGATCAAGCCGCTGTACGGTGAATTCGTGGCATTCCGGCGCTCGGACAATTCCTTCCACGGCCACCTGCCGCATGAAGGAGAACGCCGCGTCATCCAGGTCGCCTGGCTGGTCAGCGAGGAAGCCCGCCTGCGCAAGACCCAGCGCGGCCGTTTTTCACGCGCCTTCAAGAAACTGTTCGGAAAGCTGGACCGCAAGGTCGGCGCCGGACGCGACCGCAACGCGTCGCATCGCTGATTCGGCACGCGGAAAGGCGGAGCCGCCGGCTCCGAAGCCCCGACCCGCCCGGGACCATCGCGACCACGGACTGCCCTCCCGAATCCCGAGCCCAAATCCCGAGCCCCGAATCCCAGCCTGCCACCCAAAACCCTCCACACGACACGCCCGGCATGCCGGAAAGCACGCCCTCAGCGACGCCCCATGCGGTCGGCCAGCATGTCACCGATATCGTGATGCCCGGCCTCCCGGCCGGCCAGCCAGGTCGCGGCAGTCAAAGCGCCACGGGCAAAAATGGCGCGATCGGTGGCACGGTGGACCAGTTCCACCCGCTCGCCGGGCGCGGCCAGCATGGCGGTATGTTCGCCGACGATGTCGGCGCCGCGCACGACCGCAAACCCGATGCTGCCCGGCACACGTTCACCGGTATGACCGTGACGTTCGTGCACCGCCACCGCGTCCAGATCCGCTCCGCGCGCGGCCGCCGCGGCCTGCCCCAGAGCCAGGGCCGTGCCGGACGGCGCGTCCTGTTTGCGGGCGTGATGCGCCTCGACAATTTCCAGATCCCAATCCGGCAAGGCCGCCGCCGCCTCACCCAGCAGGCGCTTCAGCACCGCCACGCCGAGACTGAAGTTGGCGGCGCGCAATACCGGAATACGTTCGCCGGCCGCTTCCAGACGCGCCCGCAGTGCCGCGGACAATCCCGTGGTGCCGGTCACCAGCGCCACGCCGTGGGCTTCGCAGTGATCCAACGCATCGGCCAGCCCGTCGGGCGTGCTGAAGTCCACCACCACGTCGAGCGTCTCCGCCTGTGTCCAGCCGGAGACGTAGTGCGGCGTTTCCGGTGTGCTGGGCTGATGGATCGGCTGCCCCAGCAGCTCGGAATCGGCATCGATCACGGCCCGCGTGAGCTTGAAGCGGCGATCGCCACGGAGCAGCCGGATCAATGCCTGCCCCATGCGACCGGAGGCGCCATTGACGGCCAGTCGTACCGGTGTGTTCATGTCGGTGAAACCATGCAAAGTGTCGATCCTAACGCGTCACGACCGGATCTGCCGTGACGGTATCGGAGGCGTGGGTCATGCCGTCTTGCGGGAGAAGAATTTCTTGACGCCGTCCTTCCAGTTGCCGGCGCGCGGGGAATGGGTCTCGGCCGCGTCGGCATCATCGAAGGTGGACTCGAAAGCCTTGAGCAGCTCGCGCTGCTCCGCGTTCAGTCGTACCGGCGTTTCCACGGTGACACTGCAGATCAGGTCGCCGGCATGCCCGCCACGGACCGGCTTCACGCCACGGCCGCGCAGACGGAAGGTCTGGCCGCTCTGGGTTTCCGGCGGCACGTTGATGTCCACATCGCCTTCCAGCGTCGGCACTTTCAGCGTGGCTCCCAGTGCCGCCTGGGCGAAGCGGATGGGTACCTCGCAATGCAGGTCGCGCCCGTCACGCTGGAAAATGGCGTGCTCGCGCACGTGGATTTCCACGTACAGGTCGCCGTCGCGACCGCCGGCCGGGGCCGCCTCACCCTGCCCGGTCAGCCGGATGCGGTCGCCGTTGTCGACACCAGCGGGGATGTTCACCGACAGCGTGCGCTTGTCCTCGACACGGCCGTGGCCGTGGCAGCGCTTGCAGGGATGCTCGAT
The DNA here is from genome assembly GCA_964566965.1 of uncultured Rhodanobacteraceae bacterium. Taxonomy (GTDB): domain Bacteria; phylum Pseudomonadota; class Gammaproteobacteria; order Xanthomonadales; family Rhodanobacteraceae; genus Oleiagrimonas. The sequence goes on along the minus strand of CAZMKO010000002.1, from coordinate 9,773 downwards.
CTTCTGTCCCGATCCGCCGCAGTGCGGACAGGTCTGCTGCACCGAAAAGATGCCGTTCTGCATGCGCACGCGGCCATGTCCGGCGCAGGTGGAACAGGTGACGGTGTTGCCGTCTTCCGAACCGGTTCCCTTGCATTCATCGCAGGCGACAAGAGTGGGAATCTCGATGTCGCGGGTGACCCCGAAGACGGCCTCCTCCAGGTCCACTTCCATGATGTAACGCAGGTCGGCACCGCGCGCCTGGCGCGGACCACGGCCGCCACCGAAAATATCGCCGAAGATGTCGCCGAAGATGTCGCCCATGTCGCCGAACCCGGCGCCGCCACCGCCGCCACCCATGCCGCCCTCGAACGCGGCATGGCCGTACTGGTCATACATGGCGCGCTTTTGCGCATCGGACAGCACATCGTAGGCTTCCTTGGCCTCCTTGAAGCGTTCCAGCGCCGCGGGATCATCCGGACAGCGGTCCGGATGGCACTTCATGGCCACGCGGCGGAAGGACTTCTTCAGCTCGATCTCGGTCACCGTGCGGGAAACACCCAGCACCTCGTAGTAGTCCCGCTTGCTCATCTCGACAAAACCTTTTCCAGCCGCCGGTCGGGCACGATCCAGATGGCCGCGACCACGGCGTACAACACACAGGAAAGCCAGGGCATCCAGGTCACCACCGCCAGCGCCAGCACGTACAGGCCGACCGACGACTTGCCCTTGATGTCACTGCCCATCGCGCGCGACAACGTGCCCTCGCGCCCGTTGGCGGCGACGATGGCCCGTGACAGCAGCACGTAACCGCCGGCCGCCATCAAAAGGACGAAACCATATAGCGCGACCGGCACGGTGGCAAACGCGGTTTCGCTCATCCATGCCGTGGTGAACGGCACCAGCGTCATCCAGAACAACCAGTACAGGTTCGCCCACAACACCGATCCGTTGACGTGTTCGGTGGCCCGCAACATGTGGTGATGGTTGTTCCAGTACAGGCCGACATACACGAAACTGAGCACGTAACTGAGCGCCACCGGCCATTGCATCAGCAGAGCCTGCCACTGGGGAACGTGCGGCGGTGTCAGCTCCAGCACCATGATGGTGAGGGCCACGGCCATCACGCCGTCGGTGAATGCTTCCAGTCGGCTCGAATCCATGTATCCACCCCGCACCATGGCATGCGGCCCGCGCACCCCTTGCGGGATGTGCGGGCCGCGCGCGATCACGACTTACTTGTTGTCGTCATCGTCCTTGACCTCGGTGAATTCGGCATCCACCACGTCGTCGGGCTGGGCCGAGCCACCCGGCGCATCCTGGCCGGCGCTGTCCGGGCCCGGCTGCGCCCCGCCCTGCTGCGCGGCGGCGAACAAGGCCTGGGCGGCCTGCTCCAGGGCCTGCGTCTTGGCCTCGATGGCGGCCTTGTCGTCGCCGTCCTTGACCTTCTTCAGTTCCGACACGGCCTCCTCGATGCCGCCGATGGCCGAACCGGCCTTGTCGCCATGTTCCTTGATGGCGGTTTCGGTGGCGTGGATCAGTTGGTCGGCCTTGTTGCGCACTTCAACCAATTCCTGGAACTTCTTGTCTTCATCGCGATGCGCTTCGGCATCGCTGACCATGCGCTCGATCTCTTCGTCGGAGAGGCCCGAACCGGCCTTGACCTCGACCTTCTGCTCCTTGCCGGTGTCCTTGTCCTTGGCGCTGACATGCAGGATGCCGTTGGCGTCGATGTCGAAGCTGACCTCGATCTGCGGCGTGCCGCGCGGCGCGGCGCGGATGCCGGCCAGGTCGAACTTGGCCAGCGACTTGTTGTACTGGGCCTGCTCGCGCTCGCCCTGCAACACGTGCACGGTGACCGCGGTCTGGTTGTTCTCGGCGGTGGAGAACACCTGCGAAGCCTTGGTCGGAATGGTGGTGTTCTTCTCGATCAGCTTGGTGAATACGCCGCCCATGGTCTCGATGCCCAGGCTCAGCGGCGTCACGTCCAGCAGCAGCACGTCCTTGACGTCACCGCCCAGCACGCCGCCCTGGATCGCGGCACCGGTGGCGACGGCCTCGTCCGGGTTGATGTCCTTGCGCGGCTCCTTGCCGAAGAAGTCCTTGACCGCTTCCTGCACCTTGGGCATGCGGGTCTGGCCGCCGACCAGGATCACCTCATTGATGTCGTCCACGCGCAGGCCGGCGTCGTTCAGGGCCGTGCGACACGGATCCACGGTGCGCTTGACCAGGTCCTCGACCAACGCTTCCAGCTTGGCGCGGGTCAACTTGATGTTGAGGTGCTTGGGACCGGAAGCGTCGGCGGTGACGTACGGCAGGTTGACCTCGGTCTGGTGGCTGGAGGACAGCTCGATCTTGGCACGCTCGGCGGCGTCCTTCAGGCGCTGCAGCGCAAGGGGGTCCTTGCGCAGGTCGATGCCCTGGTCCTTCTGGAATTCGTCAACCAGGTAATCGATGACGCGACGGTCGAAATCCTCGCCACCGAGGAAGGTGTCGCCGTTGGTGGCCAGCACCTCGAACTGCTTCTCGCCATCAACGTCGGCGATCTCGATGATGGACACGTCGAACGTGCCGCCGCCCAGGTCGAACACCGCCACCTTGCGGTCGCTGCCTTTCTTGTCCAGGCCATAGGCCAGCGCGGCCGCGGTCGGCTCGTTGATGATGCGCTTGACTTCCAGCCCGGCGATCTTGCCGGCGTCCTTGGTGGCCTGACGCTGCGAATCGTTGAAGTACGCCGGCACGGTGATCACCGCCTGGGTGACTTCCTCGCCAAGATAATCCTCGGCGGTCTTCTTCATCTTCATCAGCACCTTGGCCGACACTTCCTGCGGCGCCATCTTCTTGTCGTCGGAAGTGGCCACCCAGGCGTCGCCGTTGTCGTGCTGCAGGATCTTGTAGGACACCATGCCGACGTCCTTCTGCACTTCGGCATCGCTGAACTTGCGGCCGATCAGGCGTTTGACGGCATAAAAGGTGTTGGCCGGATTGGTGACGGCCTGGCGCTTGGCGGACGCACCCACCAGAACCTCGCCGTCCTTGCTGAAGGCGACGATGGAAGGCGTGGTGCGATCACCCTCGGCATTCTCGATGACGCGCGCGGACGTACCGTCCATCACCGCGACGCACGAGTTGGTCGTACCGAGGTCGATTCCGATGATTTTTCCCATGGCTTTGTACTCCGAATCTGTTACGCGGCCCCCGCGGCCGCCGATGTCTTTTCAATGGGGGGGAGGTGGTGCCGATTCAAGGTGGAAACGGCAGGTTTTTCAGCCCTGCGGTGCCTGCGCCACCATGACCAGTGCCGGCCTGAGCAGGCGCTCGTTGAGCACGTAGCCCTTCTGCATGACGGTCACCACGGTGTCCGGCTCGTGCTCGCTGGTGGGCACCATGCTCATGGCCTGGTGCAGCTCCGGATCGAAAGGCTGCCCGACCGGATCAACCACCTTCAGACCATGTTCGGAGATCACCTTGTTGAGCGATTTCAGCGTCAACTGCATGCCTTCGCGCAAGGCGGCGGCGTTGTCGGTTTCCACGGCCAGCCCGTGCTCGAGGCTGTCGCACACGGTCAGCAGCTCGCGCAGCAGGCCCTCGTTGGCAAACCGTCGCGCCTGCTCCAGCTCGCGCTGCAGACGCCGGCGCTGGTTTTCGATCTCGGCACGCTCGCGCAGCATGCTGTCCTTCAGGTCGGCGATGGTCTTTTCGGCATCGGCGAGCTGCCGGGACAAGGTATCGATCTCGGCCGACGTGTCGTCGGCGCGGCCTTCGGAACCCTGCGGCGCGTTCTCGGGCATATCGGGTCGGGTGTCTTCCATCATGGCTCCACACGTCGGGGGGCGGTCGGCACGGCCGACCGGACAAAATCGCGGACGGATCCGCCTTGCAAGCGGTTAATAGGGGCGCACGGGCGCGATTCAAGGCCGCGCCGGCAAATTGGATGCCGTCTGCCCGGCCTCAGGCGCCGGTCGCGGCGCGGGTCAGGGCGTCGCTGAGCAGGCCGGCAGTGGCCTGCACCACCGGAATGACCCGTTCGTAGGCCATGCGCGTGGGTCCGATCACACCGACCGAGCCCAACACCCGGCCATTGGACCCGTACGACGCGGTCACCACCGAGCACCCGTCCAGCGCGGCATAACCCGATTCCTCGCCGATGAACAGCTGCACGCCCTGGGCCTGGGCGCACATCTCCATCAGCTGCAGCATCTCGCGCTTGCGCTGAAAAGCCTCGAACAAGTCGCGCAGCCGACCGATATCGGCCATTTCCTCGTAATTCATGAGATTGGTCTGGCCGCTGACCAGCACGTCGCTGCTTTCGGCAACGGGAGCGAAGGAGGCCGAGGCCAGTTCCACCACGGAGCTCAAAGTGCGGTTGAGCTCGCTGCCGGCGGCACGCAACTCGTCGAGCAGCTGGGCGCGTATGGTGTCCAGTCGCAAGCCGGCAAAATGACTGTTGAGATAATTGGACGCCTTTTCCAGAGTCGAGGACGACAGGGCGCTGGCCAGTTGCACCACGCGGTTCTGCACCTGGTTGTCGGCAAATACCAGGATCACCAGCACACGAGCGTCCGGCAACGCCACGAAATCGATGTGCCGGAGCGGGAAATCGGCCTGCCCGGGGACCGTGACCACCCCCACGAAACGAGTCACCGCCGAGAGCAGGCTGGAGGTGCTGCTCATGATGTCGCGCGCGGTTCCGAACGCGTCCGGCATGCCGTCGCGCAATTGCTGCAGCTCCGGGTCGCCCAGCGGTTTCAGTTCCACCAGACTGTCCACGAACAGACGCAGACCGCGCGGCGTCGGGATGCGCCCGGCGGAGGTATGCGGCGAGGTCACCAGCCCTATCTCTTCCAGGTCGGACATGATGTTGCGGATGGTGGCGGGGCTCACATGCAACCCCGAGGAACGCGCCAGGGTACGCGAACCCACCGGCTCGCCATTGGCCAGATACTGCGCGATCAGGCTGCGCAGGAGGCTGCGCGCGCGCTGGTCGATGTCGCTGTCGAAATCGGTGCTCATGACATGGTTCAAGATGAGGCCATTCCCTGTTCCATAATGCCAGATTCAGGAACATGCAAGACACGGCGGTCCGTTATCATCCGCGCATTGCCCCCACACCGAGCGCGTCAGACCATGCTAACCACGTTGTCCGTCCGCCATTTCGCCGTTGTCGAGAAGGTCGAGGTCGACTTCCGCGACGGCATGACCGTGGTCACCGGCGAAACCGGTGCCGGCAAGTCGTTGCTGGTGGATGCGCTGATGTTGCTTTCCGGCGCGCGCGCGGACACCGGCATGATTCGGGTCGGCGCTGAACGCGCGGAGCTCCAGGCGCACTTCGACCTGGCCGATCTGGACGCGGCGCGGCGTTGGCTCGAGGACCAGGAACTGGATGACGGCGACACCTGTCAGCTGCGCCGCATCCTCAAAGCCGACGGCCGCTCGCGCGCCTGGATCAACGGCCGCGGCGCCACGGTCTCGCAGTTGGCCGAACTGGCGCCGCTGATGATTGAAATCCACGGCCAACACGAACACCAGGCCTTGTTGTCGCGCCCCCATCAGCTGGCCCTGCTGGATGCCTTCGGCGAGCATGCGGCGGCGGCGGATGCCGTCAATACCTGCGCCCTGGCCTGGCGCGAGGCTGGCGCGCGCCAGCGTGCATTGGCCGGCGGCGACGATCCGCAGGAGCAGATCGACCTGCTGCGCCACGAACTGGACCAGTTGCAGCAGTGGGCACTGTCACCGGACGCGCTGGCCGAGCTGGAAGCCGAGCACAAGCGTCTGGCCAATGCCGACCGGCTGCTCGAGGGGAGTCAGGCGCTGATGGCCATGTTCGACGGCGTCGGCGATGACGATGCCGTGGCGGTGATGCCGCTGCTGGGACGCCTGGAAACCGAACTCGAACGCCTGGCGGGGGTGGACGAACGACTGCAGCCGACACTCGACCTGGTCGCAGCGGCCGGCATTCAGGTCGGCGAGGCCGCCGACGCCCTGAATCACTATGCCCGGGACCTGGACCTGAATCCGGAACGTTACGCCGACGTCGACGCGCATCTCGCCCACCTGCATGAATTGTCGCGCCGCCATCGGGTTCCGCCCGCACAACTGACGGACACCGCAGCCGCACTCGAAGCGCGCCTGGACGAGCTGGAAAATGCCGGCGCCACCCTGGAGAAACTGGCCGCCGAACGCACGCGGCTGGCCACCCGTTACGCCACCCTCGCCGACAAGCTCGGCAAGGCGCGGCGCAAGGCCGCCAAGTCCCTCGGCGACAAGGTCACTGCCCTGATGCAGGAACTGGGCATGCGTGGCGGATGCTTCGAGGTGGCGTTGGAGCCGCGCCCGGGCGCCGACACCGAACCCGACCCGCAAGGGCGCGAAAGGGTCGAATTTCTGGTCAGCGCCAACCCCGGCCAACCGCCACGGGCGTTGCGCAAGGTCGCATCAGGCGGTGAGTTGGCACGCATCGGCCTGGCCATCGAGGTGGCCGCACTGGGGGCCGACCAAGTCGGCAGTATGGTCTTCGACGAAGTCGATACCGGCATTGGCGGCGCCGTGGCCGAAGTCGTGGGTCAGAAGCTGCGCGCGCTCGGGGACCACTGCCAGGTATTGTGTGTCACCCACCTGCCACAAGTGGCCGCACAGGGCCACGCGCACCTCAAGGTCAGCAAGCGCCAGGACGGGCGAACCACCGCCACCACCTTGACCACGCTGGATACCTCCGCGCGCCACGACGAACTGGCGCGCATGCTGGGCGGCATCGACATCACCGATGAAACCCGCGCCCACGCGCGCAAGATGTTGCAGCTGGCGCAGGGGTGAGGGCATGTCGGCAGCAGGTTCCGGGGCGATTTTCCGCGCACCCGAAACCATCGCGGCCATGGGCCGCTCCCACAGGGGATATCGAAAAACCCGACCCGATTTCCAGGCTTGGTATCCCGAGCGCTCCATTTCCTTTGTGGGAGCGTCCCATGGCCGCGATGGCCTGACATATTCGGGCAGCGACGATGCCGCCCGGAGCCTCGAAACTCAGCGCAGGCCGGTTTCGTTGCGTGCAATCACCATGCGCTGGATCTCGCTGGTACCTTCGTAGATCTCGGTGATCTTGGCGTCGCGGAAGTAGCGCTCCAGCGGCATCTCGCGCGAATAACCCATGCCCCCGTGGATCTGCACCGCCTGGTGGGTGATCCACATCGCCGCCTCGGAAGCCACCAGCTTGGCCACCGAGGCCTCGGTGGTGAAGCGCCCGCCGTTCTTCTCGGCCTGCGCCTTGGCCCAGGCCGCACGCATGATCAACAGAAACGCCGCGTCCAGCTTGCTCTTCATGTCGGCGATCTTGGTCTGGGTCATCTGGAAAGCCCCGATGGGCTGGCCAAAGGCCTTGCGGTCGCGCGCCCATTCCAACGTGGCTTCGTAGGCGGCACGGGCGATGCCGTAGGCCTGCGAGGCAATGCCGATACGCCCGGCATCCAGCACGCCCATGGCAATCTTGAAGCCCTGGCCTTCCTCACCCAGCATGTTTTCCTTCGGGCACACATAGTCGGTGAATTCGATCTCGCAGGTGGCCGAGGCGCGGATGCCCATCTTGGGCTCGGTTTTGCCGGGCTTGAAGCCGTCCACCTTGGTATCGATGATGAACGCCGAGACACCCTTGGCGCCCTTGTCCGGTGCGGTCATTGCAAAGACCACGATGTAGCGTGCCACCGGGCCGGAGGTGATCCAGCTCTTCTTGCCGTTGATGACCCAGTCGCCGTTCTCGTTCTTCACCGCGCGCGTGCGCATGTTGGAGGCGTCCGAGCCCGACTGCGGCTCGGTCAGCGCATAGGCACCGATTTCCTCGCCCGAGGCAATGGCGCGCACGAAGGTGTTCTTCTGCGCTTCGGTGCCATTCTTGAGGATGCCGTTGCAGAACAGCGAATTGTTGACCGACATGATGGTCGAGGTGGCCGCGTCGGCCGCCGCGATCTCGATCATTGCGAGCGCGTAGCTGGTCGGATCCATGCCGGCACCGCCGTACTCGGCCGGCACCTCGATGCCCATCAGTCCCAGCTGACCCATCTCGCGGATGTTCTCCAGCGGAAATTCACCACTTTCATCATGCTTGGCCGCCACCGGCGCCACGCGCTTTTGCGCAAAATCGCGAGCAATGGACTGGATGGAGAGCTGATCGTCGGTGAAACTGAAATCCATGAAATCCTCCTGCACCGCGGGCGCGGCATGAGATGTTCGAAAAGGTCATGATGGCCCGCACGCGCAGACCGAAACCGCCATTTTACCGTGTTTGGTCACCACCCGCCCACACCGGCGCGGCCGGCGGCATCTTGACGGATACCGGTCCCGCGTCTAGGCTTCAAATCCTTGCATCGCGATAAAAGGATATATTCATGGACCTGGCCTCGGCGTCCACCCTGCTGCGCCTGTTGGCGGACGTGACCCGCGTGCGCCTGCTGGCGCTGCTGGAACGGGAGGAACTGACCGTGGCCGAGCTGGCCGCGATCCTGCAGCTGGCCCAGCCCCGTGTCTCCACACACCTGGCCAAGCTGAAGGAAGCGGGGCTGGTACACGACCGGCGCGCCGGCGTGTCGGCCTATTATCGCGCCAATACGGACGCCGATTCCGCGCAGGCGACGCTGCTGACGGCACTGCGCGACAACGTCGAGGACGCCCTGCTCACCGCCGATGCCGCCCGCCTGCCCGCCGTGCTGGCTCATCGCGCCGGCGAACAGGGCTGGGCCGACGCCGTGGCCGGCGACATGGAGCGCCACTATTCCCCCGGCCGCACCTGGGAAACCCTGGCCCGCGCGCTGCTGCAGCTGCTGGCCACCGGCGACGTGCTGGATATCGCCTCCGGCGACGGCGTCACCGCCGAACTGCTGGCTCCGCATGCGCATTCGATCCTGTGCATCGACGCGGGAGAGCGCGTCACACGAGCCGCGCGCAAGCGCCTCAAGCCGTTCAAGAACGTGGAGGTGCGCCAGGGCGACATGCACCACCTGGACCTTGGCGAGCGTCGTTTCGATCTGGTGCTGATGCTGCATGCGCTGACCTACGCCGAACATCCCGCCAAGGCCGTGAATCAGGCGTCCACCGTGCTGAAGCCGGGTGGACAGCTGCTGGCCGTCACCCTGGCGAGGCACGGCCACGCGACCGCCGTGGAGCCTTTCGACCACCGCAACATGGGCTTCGGTCGCGAGGAATTGGCCGGGCTGGCCCGCAAGGCCGGCCTGGACGTGGCGCAGTGCGCGGTGATCTCGCGCGAGCGCAAGCCACCGAATTTCGAGGTGCTGTGCCTGCTGGCGCGCAAGCCGGAATGAATACCCGACGCCGACAACCCGACACCGAACGACCATGACCACCCACACCCTCCCCTGGCACCACCCCGAACGCGCGCAAAAACTGTTGGACGCGCTGGACCGGCGCATCCTGATCCTGGACGGCGCCATGGGCACCATGCTGCAGACGCACCGCCTGGACGAAGCCGGTTTTCGTGGTGAACGCTTCGCGCATGGTTGCGATCACCGGCATGCGCACACCCATGTCCACGGCGAAGGCTGCGAACACGACCTCAAGGGCGACAACGACCTGCTGTCGCTGACCCGGCCCGACATCATCCGCGACATCCACGCCGCCTACCTGGATGCCGGCGCGGACATGGTGGAAACCAACACCTTCAACGCCACGCGCCTGTCGCAGTCCGACTACAAGTTGGAGCATCTGGCCGGCGAACTCAATACGGAAGGCGCGAGCGTGGCCCGGGCGGCTTGCGACGCCGCCGAAAAGCGCGACCCGTCGCGGCCGCGCTT
>CAZMKO010000001.1:0-74546 GCA_964566965.1 uncultured Rhodanobacteraceae bacterium | reverse complement strand
GGCCGCGATCGGAAGATGCGGATGCCGTGACGGTTTTCCGATACGCGACCGCCGCCCGAAGGCGGCGGCGTGTGGCACCCGGCGGCGAGTGACCTCAGCGCTTGGCGGCCTTGCGCAGCGCGTCGGCCTTGTCGGTCTGTTCCCAGCTGAAGGCGGTGGCGGTTTCGGATTTCTTCACCGTCTTGCCGTTCTCGGTTTCTTCCCAACGGTAGGTGTGCTTGAAGGGCTTGCGGCCGAAGTGGCCGTAGGCGGCGGTGAGCTGGTAGATGGGGTGGATCAGGTCCAGGCTGTGGATCAGGTGGTAGGGCGTGAGCTTGAAGTGCGCCCGCACCAGCTTCTCGATGTCCCCGTCGCTGATCTTGCCGGTGCCGAAGGTGGTGACGGAAATCGAGGTCGGTTCGGCCACGCCGATGGCGTAGGACAGCTGCACCTCGCACTTGTCGGCGAGCTTGGCGGCGACGATGTTCTTGGCCACGTAGCGCGCGGCGTAGGCGGCGCTGCGGTCGACCTTGGACGGGTCCTTGCCGCTGAACGCGCCGCCGCCGTGACGGCCCATGCCGCCGTAGGTGTCGACGATGATCTTGCGCCCGGTGAGGCCGCAGTCACCCACCGGCCCGCCGATCACGAACAGGCCGGTCGGGTTGATGTGGATCTTGCTCTTGGGCAGCGAATCCAGCCATTTTTGCGGCAGCACCGGTTTGAGGATGTGCTCGCGCACGCCTTCGATGAGTTCGCCGCGCTTGATGCCGGGTGCGTGTTGCGTCGACAGCACCACGGCGTCGATCCCGGCCACCTGGCCGTTGTCGTAGCGCAGCGTGACCTGGCTTTTGGCGTCCGGGCGCAGCCACGGCAGGGGGCTGTTCTTCCGCTTGCGCACCTTGGCCTGCTGTTCGACCAGGCGGTGCGAATAGTGGATGGCCGCCGGCATCAGGGTCGGCGTTTCGTTGCAGGCGTAGCCGAACATCAGGCCCTGGTCGCCGGCGCCCTGTTCCTCGGGTTTCTTGCGATCCACGCCACGGTTGATGTCCGGCGACTGCTTGCCGATCAGGTTCAGCACGCCACAGGTGGCCCCGTCGAAGCCGACTTCGCTGGAGTCGTAGCCGATGTCCAGGATCACCTTGCGCGCCAGCGCCTCCACGTCGACCCAGGCGTCGGTGGTGATTTCGCCGGCGACGATGGCCACGCCGGTCTTGACCATGGTCTCGCAGGCCACGCGGGCGCGCTTGTCCTGGGCCAGGATGGCGTCCAGCACGGCATCGGAAAGCGCATCGGCGACCTTGTCCGGATGGCCCTCGGATACCGATTCGGAGGTGAACAGGGTGGTGCTCATTGTGGCTATATCCTTCCTTGCGGATAGAAAGATAAAGGAAAGGTCGCATGATACATGCAAACCCGGGCCGGGTGCATGGGCTGTCCGCTGTCCCCCGGTAGGAGCCTGCCCTGCAGGCGATGGCCTGATGGTCCGGTACACCTGACCATCGCCTGCAGGGCAGGCTCCTGCCTCAGGGGCGGGGGATCAGGCGGTTCGGGTGGCCAGTTTTGCGCGCAGTTGGCGTGCCGCCCGCACCAGGGCGATCAGTGCCGGCTCCACTTCCTCCCAGCGGCGTGTTTTCAGTCCGCAGTCGGGGTTGACCCACAGTTGCCTCGGGTCGAGCACTTCCAGTGCCTTGTCCAGCAGTTCCACCATCTCGGCCTCCCCGGGCACGCGCGGGGAATGGATGTCGTAGACGCCGGGGCCGATGCCGTTGGGGTAGGCGAAATCGGTGAAGGCATCCAGCAATTCCATGCGTGATCGGCTGGTTTCGATGGAGATCACGTCGGCGTCCATGGCGGCCACCGCCTCGATGATGTCGTTGAACTCGGAATAGCACATGTGGCTGTGGATCTGGGTGCCGTCGCGCACGCCGCCGGCGGCGATGCGGAAGCACTCCACGGCCCAGGCGAGATAGGCCTTCCAGTCGGTACGGCGCAGCGGCAGGCCCTCGCGGAAGGCCGGTTCGTCGATCTGGATGAAGTCGATGCCGGCCGCTTCCAGGTCGTGCACCTCGTCGCGCAGGGCCAGGGCGATCTGCCGGCATACGGTGTCCCGCGGCAGGTCGTCGCGCACGAACGACCACTGCAGCATCGTCACCGGTCCGGTCAGCATACCCTTGACCGGCTTGTCGGTGAGCGCCTGGGCATGGCTTGTCCAGCGCACGGTCATGGGACCGGGGCGGGCCACGTCGCCATAGATCAGCGGCGGTTTCACGCAGCGCGAGCCGTAGCTCTGCACCCAGCCGAGGCGGGTGAACGCATAGCCGTCCAGTTGCTCGCCGAAATATTCGACCATGTCGTTCCGCTCGGCCTCGCCGTGCACCAGCACGTCCAGGCCGGCCTGTTCCTGGAAGCGGATGCAGCGCGCGATCTCGTCGGCGATGACGGCCTCGTAGGCGGTCGTGTCCAGTTCGCCCTTGCGGTGCGCGGCGCGCGCGCGGCGTACCTCACCGGTCTGCGGGAACGAGCCGATGGTGGTGGTCGGCAGCGCCGGCAGCGCATGTGCGCGTTGCTGGGCGGCGCGCCGGGTGGCGTAGTCGGAGCGGCGCAGCGCGGCCTGGGTGCTGAGGCCGGCCAACCGCTGGCGCACCTCGGCACGGGTCACGCCCGGGGCATGCCGGCGACCGGCCAGCAGGGCCGCCTGGGCTTCCAGCGCCGCGCGGGCCTCGGCGTGGCCGTCCACGGCGTCGGCGTAGACGCGCAATTCCTCGATTTTCTGCCGCGCGAACGACAGCCAGGAGCGCAGGGTGTCGTCCAGCGCGGTTTCCGCGGCCGCGTCCATGGGCACGTGCAGCAGTGAGCACGAACTGGCCACCCACAGGCGGTCGCCACCGAGGCGGTGTTTGGCGGTTTCCAGCAGCGGCAGCACCCGATCCGGCCGGCTGCGCCAGATGTTGCGCCCGTCAATGACGCCGGCGCTGAGAATGGCGTTGGCGGGAAGGGCGTCCAGCAGGGCGTCCAGTTCGTCGGCGCCACGCACCAGATCGGCATGGATACCGTCGACGGGCAGATCCGGCAGCCATGAAAGGTGTTCGCCGAAGCCGCCGAAATAGTTGGCGAGAAGCCGTTTCGGCGTATTCGCGTTGGCCAGCGCGGCGTAGGCATGGCCGAAGGCGTCGCGCGCGTCCGGGTCAAGATCGGCGGCCAGGCAGGGCTCGTCCAGTTGCACCCATTCGGCGCCGGCCGCGGCCAGGCGTTCCAGCAAATCGATGTAGGCGGGCAACAGCGCGTCCAGCAGGTCCAACGGGCGGCTTCCGTCACGGCTCTTGGACAACAACAGGAACGATACCGGCCCCAGCAGCACCGGGCGCGCCGCCAGACCCAGCGCGCGTGCCTCGCGGAATTCGTCCAGGGGCTTGCTGCCGCGCAGGTGGAATGTCTGGCCGGCGTGCAGTTCGGGCACGATGTAGTGGTAGTTGGTATCGAACCATTTGGTCATTTCCAGGGCGCGCAGGTCGTGCGCCTTGTCGCGCGATCCGCGTGCCATGGCAAAGTAGCCGGCCAGCGGATCGGCGTCGTACAGCGCCCGGTAGCGGTCCGGGATGGCATCGAACAGTACGGCCATGTCCAGCACGTGGTCGTAGAGGCTGAAGTCGTTGACGGGCACGACGTCCGCGCCGGCCTCGCGGGCCAGTTGCCAGTGTGCTGCGCGTCGTTGACGGGCCTGGTCGAGAAGCTCGGCGGCATCGGTGTCGCCGCGCCAGTGGCTTTCCAGGGCGCGTTTGAGTTCGCGCCGGCGTCCGATGCGCGGGAAGCCGGGGATGGTGGTCTGGGTCATGTGGAATTCCTCTTGGAAAAGGGTGCAAGAGGAACGAAGGGGACGGCCGTGCACCGGTCGGCACACGCACCTTCGACCTTCGCCCCCGCGGGCGAACCGGCATGCAAAGGCATGCCAGGTCGGACGGAAGGCCGGGGCGTCGGTTCCCGGTTTTCCGGTCGCATCAGGTATCGGGCTCGAGGCCGGTGTCGGAAACATCGGCCACATACCGTTGCGGGGCAGCCCCGGATTCACACCGGGTTCCCTGTTAATTATCGCTTTATCCGAATAAAGCGATGAAATGCAACAACGAGAGCGTACGCGGTGTATCGGGCAGGGTCAATGCGCAGGAGACGCTTTTGCGGGAATGTCATAACGGAATGTTGACGAGAATGATTCGCATTTATAATATGGCGCCGCCACTGTCGATCGTGGCGTCTTTCGGGTGTGTCGTTCGGGGGCATGGATCCGTTCCATGCCCCCGGACGACGCGCCATTCGTTTGCCCGCCCTTCCGGAAAGTGTCGATGAATCATGTTGTCCCACCCACCCTTCGCCGTCGTCGCCTGCGCCTGCTGGCCTGTTGCCTGGGAGCCGCGCTTGTCGTGCCGGCCTGGGCCGGGGAGACCGACCCGTCCGATCTCAAGGGCATGGTGGTCACCGCCACCGGCTTCGAGCAGGTGATCGAGGACGCGCCGGCCAGCATCAGCGTGATCACCCGCGAGGATCTGGAAACCCGGCCCTTCCACGATCTCACCGATGCGCTGCGCCATGTCGAGGGCGTCAGCGTCACCGGCGCCGCCGGCGAGCGCGACATCTTCATTCGCGGCATGCCCGGTGCGTACACGTTGATCCTCGTCGACGGCAGGCGCCAGAGCACCCGTGACAGCCGCACCAACGGCAACGCCGGCTATGAGCAGAGTTTTATCCCGCCGCTGGAGGCCATCGACCACATCGAGGTGGTGCGTGGGCCGATGTCGTCGCTGTACGGCTCCGATGCCATGGGCGGCGTGATCAACATCATCACCCGCAAGGTGCCGGCGCGCTGGAGCGGTTCGCTGGGTACCGATGTCACCATGCCCGAGCACGGTGACGCGGGGCACACCTGGCAGAGCCAGTTCTATGCCGGCGGACCGCTGGCCGACAAGGTCGGACTGCAGTTGTGGGGCCACCGCCTGCTGCAGCGCGAGGACGATTTCCAGTACGGCCAGCCCGGTGCACGTGAGGATGATCTCAATGCCCGGCTGGCGATCACCCCGGACGCCTTTCAGGACCTCCTGCTGGAGGCCGGCCGCGAATGGGTGCGCCGCGACCACCGCGGCGGGCGGACCCTGGCCGACGGCGCGGCCGGTACCCGCAACCGCAACCCGCGCGAGCACGGGTCGGTGTCGTACGAGGGGCGTTGGGATTGGGGTACCACCAACCTGGCCGCGTACCAGGAAACCACGCAGCGCATCGACTACAACGCGGACGCCGACGGGCATTTCGTGCGCAGCGCGCGCGCGCCCGAGATCCGCAACCGTACCGTGGACGCGAAGCTGGCCATGCCGCTCGGCGCGCACAACCTGGTGGTGGGCGGACAGTGGCGCGACAGTCGTCTGCTTGACCAGAATCCCGGCCGCCGCACCGGCGAGAACGCACGTTTCAGCATCGACCAGAAAGCCGTGTTCGCCGAGGACGAATGGCGTTTGGGCGAGCGCTTCGCCCTGACCGGCGGGGTACGTCTGGACCGCCACCAGATCTACGGCAACCACTTCAGTCCGCGCCTGTATGGCGTATGGCACGCCACCGATCAGCTGACCCTGAAGGGCGGCGTTTCGCGCGGCTTTCGCGCACCGGAAATCCGCCAGATCGCGCCGGGTTACGCCTACACCACCGGCGGTCGTGGTTGCACCTACGGTCCGGACGGCAACTGCGCGGTGATCATCGGTGATCCGGACCTGGCGCCGGAGACCAGCACCAGTACCGAGTTGTCGGCGCTGTGGGACAATCACGCGGGCCTGCATGCCGGGTTGACCCTGTTCCAGACCCGTTTCCGCGACAAGGTCACCGACGTGCAGCCGGTGGATGCCGACGGCAACTACCTGCGTTGGAGCGAGGACCCCAATTATCGCGTGTACTACTGGACCAACGTCGACAAGGCGCGCATCCGCGGCGTCGAACTGACTTCGCGCTGGTCGCCGGGTGCGGGCTGGACCCTCAGCGGCAATTACACCCGGACCGATTCGAAGCAGTTGAGTGGCGACTATCGCGGCTACGCCCTGGCGCGCACGCCCAAGCACATGGCCAACCTGCGCGTGGACTGGAAGGCCAGCGGCGTGGTCACACTGTGGGCCGCCGCCAACTACCATGGCAGCGAGATCAACGCCCAGCTGCGCACGGGTGACGCCGGCAAGCCGGTCACCACATCGGACGGGCGCATCGTGCGCGAATACGGCGCCTATGCCACCGCCGACGCGGGGGCGTCCTGGCGCCTGGGCGAACGTGTCACGCTCAATGCCGCACTGTACAACCTGACCGATCGGCGTCTGGACTATGACACCTACAAAACCACCGACAGCGGGCGTCGGCTGTGGCTGGGCATGAACCTGACACTGTGAAAGGACTCGGCTTGATCGCCGCCGCGCTGCTGGCCATCGGCCTGGTGGCCACGGCATGGGCGGCACCGCCACGACGCTTCGATGCACACCGGCCGCCGGCGCCGCAGCCGGCGGCCACGGCGGTGGGCGTGGACCGCGCCACCGTGCGCCGGTTCGTCCTGGTCGGACCACACGATCAGCGCTACCGCATTCAGGTCGCGGCGCTGGGGCCGGCACCGGTTCACGGCTATCCGGTGCTGTACCTGCTCGACGGCAACGCCGCCATGGCCGCCTTGACCGCCGCACGGAAGGCCTCGCCGCTGACCGGCAGCGTGTTGCTGGTGGCGGTGGGCTACGACACCGACGCCTATTTCGACACCGACGCGCGCTCGCTGGATTACACGCCGCCACTGCCCGACGGCAAGCCGGCGTTCGATCCGCGCGTGCCCGGGCGACGCGGTGGCGGGGCCGACGCGTTCCTGGATTTCCTTGCTGACCGCGTGATGCCGCGCATCCGCGTCGACTGGCCGGTGGACGCGTCGACGTCTGGCATCTGGGGGCACTCCTACGGCGGCCTGCTGGTGTTGCATGCGTTGTTCGACCGGCCCGGCCTGTTCGACTTCCATGCCGCCGCCAGCCCTTCGTTGTGGTGGCACGCGCCGTTGATGCGACACGCGGCCACGACTTTTGCCGCGCGCGGGGACCATGTCCACGCGCAACTGGTATTGATGCGCGGCAGTGCCGAACACCGTCGTGGTGGCGGCCCCGGGCCGGCGCATGACAAGGCGGACGTGGATACCCTGGCGCGCACCCTGTCGGGTGTTCCCGGCCTGGAGGTCACGCAACATCGCTTCAACGGACTTGGCCACAGCGTCATGTTCAGCGCATCGCTGGGAGCGGCCGTGCGTGCCTTCGTGAAGGCGTCGCGGTGATTCGGGGTGGGTGAAATTCCAGGCAAGCCCTGTGGGAGCGGCTTCAGCCGCGATGCTTTCGTACTTGCCGAGGTGTTGGCCCACCCCGGGCCATCGGGGCTGAAGCCCCTCCTACAGGGGAAGGATTGAAGTTCCAGGCAAGCCCGGTGGGAGCGGCTTCAGCCGCGAAAGGTGCTTGCCGACATGCCCCGGAAACCGCGACCTCAGGCCGCATTGGCCATTCCGTCCGCCAGGGCGGAAAAATATTCGCGTGTCAGCCGCCATTGCTCGCTGGCCGAATCGGTGCGGTTGGCGACGGCACGAAAGGCCGCGTTTTCAGGGCGATCCTTGGCATACCAGCCCAGATGCTTGCGCGCGATGCGCACGCCCATGGGCTCGCCGTAGAAGGCGTACAGGTCTTCCAGGTGTCCGCACAGGATGGCGCCGACTTCGTCGGGCGTCGGCTCGGGCAGCTTTTCGCCGGTGGCGAGGTAGTGCGCGATCTCGCGGAAGATCCACGGTCGACCCTGCGCGCCACGTCCGATCATCAGGCCGTCGGCACCGGTCGTGTCGAGCACCTGACGCGCTTTTTCCGGTGAATCGACGTCGCCGTTGGCGAACAGCGGAAGCCGTGTTGCCGCCTTGACCGCCGCGATGGTCTCGTATTCGGCGAATCCGGCGTATTTCTCGGCGCGGGTGCGTCCGTGCAGGGCCAGCGCGGCGATGCCGCTGTCCTCGGCGATGCGCGCGATGTCCAGGGCGTTCTTGTGCTCGCGGTCCCAGCCGGTGCGGAATTTCAGCGTCACCGGCACGTCGACCGCTTCGACCACCGCGCGGCAGATGCGTCCCACCAGCGGCGGATCCTGCAGCAACGCCGAGCCCGACCATACGTTGCATACCTTCTTGGCCGGGCAGCCCATGTTGATGTCGATGATCTGCGCGCCGTGCTCCACGTTGTGGCGCGCGGCGTCGGCCAGCATGCCGGGGTCGTAGCCGGCGATCTGCACCGCGATCGGGTCCGGTTCGCCGACATGGTCCATGCGGTGGCGCGATTTGGCCGTGTGCCACAGGCGCGGGTCGGCCGTGGTCATCTCGGACACCGCCAGGCCGGCGCCCAGGCGCTTGCACAGCACCCGGAACGGCTTGTCGGTGACGCCGGCCATCGGGGCCAGCGCGACCGGCGGGTCGATGATGTGGGGTCCGATCTGCATGCCGTCATTGTACCCGTTGCGGGCGGGCTCCCGCGGCGGGACGGGTAACGGGGGTGGACAAGTTCCCGCACATCGGTAACCCTTTTCGCGAATTTTCATATTTCACTAAAACATGTCTGATACAAGTGTGCCCACCATCAAACGGGTGGAGGACACCGCCCGCTTGATGCGTGCGCTGGGTAATCCACAGCGCTTGCTGGTGCTGTGCCGGCTGCTGAAGTCCGGCGAGGCCAGTGCCGGTGAGTTGTCGCGCGGCCTGGGGTTGAGCGCCTCGGCGCTGTCCCAGCATCTGGCGCGCATGCGCGAGGAATCGCTGGTGCGGCAGCGACGTCAGGGGCGCACGTTGTATTACCGCCTTGACGACCGGCTCGACGCGCGACTGCCCGCGTTGCTGGAAAGTATCTGTGATGACGCCGATGAAGGAGATCCGTCGATGAACCGCATGACCCGCGCCGCTGCCGTTGTCGGCATGGCTTTCGCTTCCACCATGGCCATGGCCGGCGACGATTTCTGGCAGACCCCGGTGGTCACGCACGCCGGCCAGATGCATCCGTTGCCGCATGCGGCCTACCAGCCCGATCCCGATGCCACCTACAAGGTGGTGTTCGCGATGACCCGTGGCAGCGAGGATCCGTCCAAGATCAATCCGGCGCTGCAGCGTGTCGCACGCACGGTGAACCTGTATGCCGGTGCCGGCGTGCCGTTGCAGCACATGAAATTCGTGGCTATCGCGTCCGGGCCGGCCACCGACATGATGCTGGACGATGTGCACTACCGGAAGCAGTTCGGCGTGGCCAATCCCAACCTGGCCGTGATCCGCGAGTTGCGCAAGGACGGCATCGACGTGGCGGTATGCGGGCAGGCCGTGGCCGAACATCATTTCGAGTACGACTGGCTGGACAAGGACGTGACCGTGGCCCTGTCGGCACTGACCACCGTCACGGAGCTGCAGCAGAAAGGCTACGCGGTGATGCCGCTGTAGTGCGGCACATCCATCCGGGGCACCACCAAGGGAGAACCATCCATGACATCGATTCGACACGGCGGCGTTCGCGTGCTGTCCCTTTGGGCATTGGCCCTGGCGGCCATGGCACTGTGTACCGCGGCATTCGCTGCGGACGGCAAGCCCGGGAAAGATTATCTGCCGCCCTGGAACCCGCCGCCCGAGGGCGGGGTGCCATTCCAGGTGGCGCCGGTGGATGCCATCGCCGACCTGCATGGCGATATCGTCGATCCGCAGCTGGTGGTGTTTTTTGCCGGCAACCAGTTCATGGTCGTGCATGACCTGGTGGCGGCCTTCAAGAAAGCGTATCCGGCGTACCAACGCGTTTACGTCGAAACCCTGCCACCGGGCATCCTGGCCAAGCAGATCGAATCGGGATCGTTGGTCATGGGCAACCTGCGCATTGCGCTGAAACCGGACGTCTATACGGCCGGAAAGGGAGCCATCGCCGAGCGCCAGAAGGCGCACCACTGGTTTGCTGAAACCGTGGACTATGCGCGCAATCCGCTGGCGATCATGGTGCCGGCCGGCAACCCGGGACATGTCCATGGACTGAAGGATCTTGGTCGCGACGATGTGCGCGTGAGCATGCCCAACCCGCAGTGGGAGGGCATCGCGCGGCAGATCCAGTCCAGCTATCGCAAGGCCGGCGGGGAGGCGCTCGACGAGGCGATCATGAAACGCAAGGTGGACGACGGCAGTACCTACCTGACCCGCATCCATCATCGCCAGTCGCCGTTGCGCATCCTCGAAGGCAAGGCGGACGCGGCGCCGGTGTGGGCGACCGAGGTCTACTATCAGCAGCACATCCTGCATCATCCGGTGGAGACGATCGCCATTCCCGACGCGCAGAACTCCACCGCCACCTACACGGCCGCGCGCATGAAGGATGCACCGCACCCGGGCGCCGCGCGCGCTTTCGTCAAGTTCATGACCGGCCCGCAGGCGCGGGCGGTCTACAAGAAATACGGATTCCAGTCGCCACAGTGAGGTACCCGTCATGAGAACCCGAACACTGCTCGCTGTCGCCGCCGTGTTGGCGACGGGAAGTGCCACCGCGCTGGCCGCTCCGCAGGATGCCGGCGCCAAGATCGCCACGGCCGGCAACGGCAATGGTGCACCGCCATGTGTGGCCTGCCACGGAGCCGATGGCGCCGGTCAGGAGGGCCCCGGCTATCCACGTCTGGCCGGGCTGGATGCCGCCTACATGGAGCGCCAGCTGGATGATTTCGCCAACGGCACCCGCGACAACGCCGTGATGAAGCCGATTGCCACCGCGCTCAGCAACGATGAGCGCAAGCTGATGGCCGAGTACTACGCCAACCTGCCGATTCCGCAGGCTACCGAAGGCACCTCGGAACAAAAGGACAACAAGCTCGGCCGGCAATTGGCCGAACGGGGGCGCTGGGACGACCAGGTGCCCGGGTGCGTGCAGTGCCACGGCCCGCACGGGGTTGGCGTGGGCGAGCATTTCCCGGCCCTGGCGGGCCAGTCGGCCACTTATATCGGCAACCAGCTAGACGCCTGGAAAAAGGGCACGCGCAAGAACGATCCGCTGGATCTGATGAAACACGTCGCCTCGGCACTGGACGAGAAGGACATCAAGGCGGTGTCAGAGTGGTTCGCGGCGCAGTCGCCCGAGCTCGAAGGAGGCAAGAAATGAATATCGCACGCCACATGCTCGTTCTCGCGATGGCCGGCTCGGGCCTGATGCTCGGCGCCTGTTCCGACCATTCGGCGTCGCAGGCCCCGACCCCGGCCGGATCGTCGTCCGCTACCGGCACGACGAGTGCGCCCGCCGGGACCGGTACGGCCGCCACCGGCGCCGATGCCGCGACGTCGGCCGACACCGCCGCCGCCGCGGCGGGCGCGGCCAGCGCCGCACCGACCTGGGCCGACGACGCGAAGCCGGTGAAGGGTGCCTTCCAGCCGCCGTCGGAGGACCAGATTCCGCAGGGCAAGTTCGGCGACATGGTACGCAAGGGGCGCGATATTTTCCTGCATACCGCCGACAACGCCGGTGAATACGCCGGCAACGATCTCAACTGCAGCAATTGCCACCTGGATGCCGGGCGCCGTGCCGACTCGGCACCGATGTGGGCGGCCTGGGTGCGTTATCCGCGCTACCGCTCCAAGAACGACAAGGTCAACACCTTTACCGAACGCCTGCAGGGCTGCTTCCGGTTCAGCATGAACGGCAAGGCGCCGCCGCCCGACAGCGAGGTCATCAAGGCGCTGTCGACATACGCCTACTGGATGGCCACCGGCGTGCCGACCGGCATGGACATGGAGGGCTTCGGCTATCCCAAACAGGGCTACGAGCCGCCCGAGAAACCGGATTACGAACGTGGCAAGAAGGTGTTCGCCAAGAGCTGTGCCATGTGCCACGGCAACGACGGGCAGGGCCGGAAGGTGGCCGGCGAGTACGTGTTCCCGCCGTTGTGGGGGCCCGACTCGTTCAACTGGGGCGC
Organism: uncultured Rhodanobacteraceae bacterium; assembly: GCA_964566965.1. Taxonomy (GTDB): domain Bacteria; phylum Pseudomonadota; class Gammaproteobacteria; order Xanthomonadales; family Rhodanobacteraceae; genus Oleiagrimonas. The sequence goes on along the minus strand of CAZMKO010000001.1, from coordinate 62,582 downwards.
GGGCATGCACCAGCTCAACAACGCGGCGGCCTTCATCAAGGCCAACATGCCGTTGAGCCGTGGCGGCACCCTCAGCGACCAGGAGGCGTGGGACGTGGCCATGTTCATGGACAGCCATGAGCGTCCGCAGGACCCGCGTTTCGAGGGCGACATCGCCGCCACGCGCAAGCAATACCACGACACCAAGTGGTCGTTGTACGGCACCGAAGTCAACGGCCACATGCTGGGACAGGGCACCTCCGGAGCCGGCCAATGACCCTGAAGCACTTCTTGCTCGGGACGCTGGGCATGCTGCCGCTGATGGCGGCCGGCGTGGCGCATGCGGATGATCTCGACGTGGGCGAGACCCACGTCGGCACCAAGATTTTCCTCAACGCCAGCGACCTGGAGCAACATGTCAACGGTGTGCGTACCGACGACAGTGGCACCCAGGCCGACCTGACACGCTTTTTCATCAATATCGACCATCGCTTCAGCGACGTGTGGTCGGCACATCTCACCACCGACGTGCACTGGATGCGCCACGACGACCCGACCGACGTGTGGCTGCGCCATGCCTACATGGAGGGCGAGTTCAGCAAGGCCTTCACGCTGCGTCTGGGCTCGGCGCCGATGCCGTGGCAGGGATTGGTGAACCAGTGGTACGGCTACCGCTATGTCGAGAAGGACCTGACCATCCGCGCCAAGGTCGGCAACGCCGCCGACTGGGGCGTACATGCGCTGGGCACGCTGGGTGCCGACGGCCGGGTCGACTATGCCGCCTCGGTGGTCACCGGTGCCGGATACCAGAAGCCGCGCCTGGGCAACGGCCCGGACGTGGCGGCCCGGGTGTCGTTCCAGCCCAGCGAGCACACCATGGTCGGCGTGGGAGGTTATCGCGGCACCCTGGGCGAGGATGCCGGTGCCCTGCATCGCGAGCACACGGCCACCCGGTGGAGCCTGATCGCGGCCTACATGGACAGTCGCTGGCGCCTCGGCGGGCAATGGTTCCGTGCCGACGACTTCACCCGCGTCACCACGCCGGGCTCGGATCGCAGCCAGGGATGGTCGGCTTGGGCCAGCATGCAGGTGACGCCGGTGGTCGCGGTGTTCGCCCGCCACGACCATTACAAGCCGTCGCGTCGGCTCGATCCCGAGCGCCGCGACCGCTACAGCAACCTCGGCGTGGAATGGAAAACCACCGACTGGCTGCGCCTGGCCGCGGTGCTCAAGCGCGAACGGCTCAGCCGTGACGGCGTGCACCTGACATCGGTCAACGAGGCCGGCGTCTGGGCCCAGATCGCGTTCTGACATGGCACAAGCCGTTTCCGTCGGCCCATGGGTCCTGGCCGTGGACGTACTGGCGCTCGCCCTGGGATTTGCCGCCGCCAACCTGGTGGCGGGCTTTCTGAAACGCCGCGGACACCCCGATGCCGGAGCGCCGTTGTGGTACCTGGTGCTGGCGTCGTTGCTGGCGGCACGGGTCGGGTGGGTGGTGTGCTGGTGGTCCGCCTACCGGACCTCGCCCTGGAGCATGCTGGACATCCGCGATGGCGGTTTCTGGTGGCCGTTCGGTGTGCTGGTGCTGGCGTTGGGCACGGTCTGGTGGGTGTGGCGCCGGCCCGAGCAGCGTCGCGTGCTGCCGGCCAGCGTGGGTTGCGGTCTGGCCGTGTGGGCGCTGGTGGGGCTGGCGGCCTGGCAGCTGCAGCATGCCGCGCATCCCGCGCTGCCGGACGTGGTCCTGCGCCGTCTCGACGGCAGCACCACGAGCTTGTCGTCCCTGCGCGGCCGACCGCTGGTCGTCAACCTGTGGGCCACCTGGTGTGGCCCGTGCCGCGCCGAGATGCCCATGCTGGTGCATGCCAGCCATCACACCCCGGACGTGGATTTCGTGTTCGTCGACCAGGGCGAATCCGCGCGGGCCGTCCATGCCTGGCTGGAAAGCGAGAAACTGGCCCCCGAACATGTTCTGATCGACAGCGGCAGCGACATGTCACGGCACTACAACGCCCCGGGTTATCCCACTACGCTGTTCATCGATGCCGGCGGCCGGCTGCGCGACATGCGGGTGGGTCCGCTGACCGAAGCCTCGCTTCGCGTGCATCTCGAACGCGCCGATTTTTCCCCTGCAGAGTGAGTTTTTCCATGAGATTTGCCATTGGCCTGCTGGCCTCCCTCGCCCTGGCCGGTTGTGTCCAGGCCAACGCCCCCGATGACCAGAAGGCCTCCGCGGACGCACCGGCCGCGGCCAGCAGCACCGTCGAAAAAGCGCTTGCCGGCAGCGGCGTGGAGATCACCGGCGCGCTGGAAGCGCCGGATGGCTACCAGGGCTTTGTCGGCAACTACCGCGGACAACAGTTGCCGGTGTACCTGCTGCCGGACGGCAAGCACCTGGTGGTCGGTTCGCTGTACGATCTGGACGGCAAGGACCTGACCATGCCGGCCATGCGTGATGCGGCCGATGCCGGGCTGGGCGCCGAGCAGTGGAAGGCGATGGCCGCGTCGACCTGGGTGGTCGAGGGCGATCCGGACGCCAAGCGCGTGGTGTACGTGTTCACCGATGCCGAGTGCCCCTATTGCCACCATTTCTGGAAGGCCTCGCAGGCGTGGTTGGAACGCGGCGACGTGCAGGTCCGCAACATTCTGGTGGCGGTGATTTCGCCGGACAGTCTGCCGCGTGCGGCTTCCATCCTGGCGGCCGACGACGCCACCGCGGCCTGGCAGAAGAACGAGGATAACTTCGGCAAGAACCCGAAGCCTTCGGGCGACGTGGACGCCGCGACGCGCAAGAAGATCGACGCCAACAACAACCTGATGACCAGGCTTGGTTTTTACGGCACGCCGGCCATCGTCTACAAGGACAAGAACGGCAAGATTCATGCCCTGCGCGGCATGCCGCCCGACCAGGAAACCCTGCGCCAGGTGTTCGAGGGCTGACAAAGGCTCCCTGAAAGCCCAGGCAAGTCCTGTGGGGGACCTCGAAAAACCATGCTTTTTGTGGGAGCGGCTTCAGCCGCGATGGCGAGATACCGCAAGCGCTGATCGCGGCTGAAGCCGCTCCCACAGGTTGATGTCCAGTATCCGGTTTTTCGAGGTTCCCTGTGGGAGCGGCCCATGGCCGCGATGGTCCGATCCCGCTTCGGCGCCGGATCCGGCTACGACTTCCGGCAGTCCGCCTTGAAGCGCGGCATGACCTCGGCAAAATGCGGCATGGCCGCGGCCGCGCCGTGGTGTTCGGTGGCCATGGCGCCGACCCGGTTGGCGTGCACCACGGCATCACGGAACGGCCTGTCGGCCATGCGCACGCTGGCTGCGGCCAGTGCACCGCAGAAGGCATCACCGGCACCGGTGGTATCCACCACACGCACTGTTTCCGGTGCCAGCCGGTAGCAGGCTTCGGTATCACCGCGCCGGTTTTCGCCGTGCGAGACGAAGCAGCCGTTTGCACCCAGCGTAATCACCACGCTGGCGTCGGTGAGGCGTCGTGCCATGGCGTGCAACGTGGCGTCATCCATGTCGGCCACGGCGTCGGCTTCGACATCCCGACCCGCGAATCGGCTGCACAGCTCGGCGAACTCGCCTTCGTTGGGCAACAGCACGTCGGCCAGACGCAAGCACTCGGCATTCGTGTCAGGGTGCACGGGAGCCGGATTGAGCAGGGTCAGCACGCCATGTTCACGCCCGCGGCGCAGGACATGGACCAACGTGTCCATGGCCGTCTCCATTTGCGCCAGCAGGACGCTGGCCGAGCCGAATGCCGACGCCTGCGCATCGATATGCGCGTTACTGAGGTGCTCGTTGGCGCCCAGATCCACAATGATGCGATTCTGACCCTGCTCGTCGATCAGGATGCAGGCACTGCCGGTGGGGTGGGCCGATTCCACCTGCCACAAACCCTCGATCCGCTCGTTGGTGGCCAGGCGCACGGCCTTGTCGCCGAGCGCATCGTCACCGCGCGCGCCGATGAAGGCGGTCGCCACGCCCTGGCGCACGCAGGCCACGGCCTGGTTGAAGCCCTTGCCGCCGGCGCCGGTGCTGAAACCGTGGCCGCGCAGGGTTTCCCCGGCACGCACCATGCGTGGCAGATGCCAGACATGGTCCTGGTTGTAGCTGCCCACGACGATCACGCGTGCGTCCATGGTTCAGGCCTCCGATACCGTCGTCGGCCCCGTCTCGGGCCGGCGCACGTGGCGGTATTTGAACAGCGGGATGAAGAAGATCGCCATCAGCAGCGAGTAGGCGGCGAAGGTTAGCCAGATACCCGGCCAGTCCATGCAGATGGCGGTGGCGCCGTCGCAAGCGTGGTCGGTGAAGAAGCGGTCGATGACCCAGCCGGCGACAAGGCTGCCGGCGACGGCGCCCACGCCGTTGGTCATCAGCATGAACAGGCCCTGCGCGCTGGAGCGGATGCGCGGGTCGGCCTGTTCCTCCACGAACAGCGAGCCGGAGATGTTGAAGAAGTCGAAGGCCATGCCGTACACGATGCACGACAGCACGATCATCCACAGCCCGCCCATCGGGTCCGGATCGCCGAACGCGAACAGGCCGAAGCGCAGCACCCAGGCCAGCATGCTCATGACCATCACGATCTTGATGCCGAAACGCTTCAGGAAGAACGGAATGGCCAGGATGAAACAGACCTCGGAGATCTGCGAGATGGAAATGATGATGGCCGAGTGCTTGACCGTGATCAGGTCGGCGAACTGCGGCAGCTTCTCGAAGCCCTTCAGGAAGGCGTCGCCGTACGCGTTGGTCAGCTGCAGGGCCGCGCCCAGCAGCATCGCGAAAAACAGGAACACCGCCATGTTGCGGTTCTTGAACATCACGAACGCGGTCAGGCCCAGGCGGTCGGCCAGGGTACGGCTGTGCTCGGCGTCCAGGCGCGGCGGGCACGGCGGCAGGGTGAAGGCGTACAGGCCCAGCAGCAGCGAGGCGCCGGCAGCCACGTAGAATTGCGCTGCCGAGGATTCGAAGCCCATCAGGCTGGTGGTCCAGGTGGCGATGATGAAACCGACCGTGCCCCACACGCGGATCGGCGGGAAGGCCTTGACCACGTCCAGCCCTTCGCGCTTGAGCGCGTTGTAGGCCACCGCGTTGGACAGCGAGATGGTCGGCATGTAGCAGACCATGTTGGCCATCATCACCCAGAACACGGTACGCGGATCGGGCATCAGCGGCAGGATGAACAGCATCGCCGCCCCCAGGATCTGCAGCACACCGTACAGGCGCTCGGCGCGCACCCACTTGTCGGCGATGATGCCGGCGACCGAGGGCATGAACAGTGCCGCGATGCCCATGGTGGAGAAGATCACGCCGAAACTGGTGCCGGACCAGTGCTGCGTGTGGAACCACCAGCTGCCGATGGTCAGCAGCCACGCCCCCCAGATGTAGTACTGGAAGAAATTCATGATGGTGAGGCGCAACTTCAGCATGGGCACTCCGCGTGCAGCCGCGGGGACATCCCGGGCGTGTGGTTCATGAGATTAAGTTATGAGTCAGAAAGACGGCAAGGATGGCGTGTGGCGGGCATCATCAATTCAGGGCATGGGCGACGCGTCGCCGCAGCTCGGGCAGCAGCTCGGCCGCGAACCACGGATTGCGTTTCAGCCACATCTGGTTGCGCGGGCTGGGGTGCGGCAGCGGCAGTACGCCCTCGTCGATGTACTCGCGCCAGGCGCGCACGGTGTCGGTGAGGGTGCGCCGGCGGCGTTTTCCGAGCAGGCCCTTGATCGCGTAGTGGCCGATGGCCAGTGTCAGTTGCAGTTGCGTCAACCGTGGCAGCAGGCGCGGATGCCAGGTTGGCGCGCATTCCGGGCGCGGGGGCAGGTCGCCGCCCTTGCCGGTGCCGGGAAAGCAGAAGCCCATTGGCACGATGGCCACCCGGTGGCGGTCGTAGAAGATGGTGTCGTCCACGCCCATCCATTCGCGCAGGCGCCGGCCGCTGATGTCGTTGAACGGAATGCCGGTTTCATGCACTTTGCGGCCCGGCGCCTGGCTGACCACCAGCACCCGCGCATCGGCCGACGCCTGCAGTACCGGCCGCGGCCCCAGCGGCAGGTGGGCTTCGCAGAGGCGGCAGGCGCGGATCTGGCGCAGCAGTTGGTCGACGGAATCGGGCATGATGGCACCGGGCAGGGAAAACCCTTCCATCATAGGCCGTTGATCGTGCTCTGCCAGGTCGGAGTGCGGGAAGGTTTCGGATGTCTCCCACAGGGCATCTCGAAAAACCGGATACGGGAATCAACCTGTGGGAGCGGCTTCAGCCGCGATCCGTACTTGCGGGTATCTCGCCATCGCGGCTGAAGCCGCTCCCACAAAAAGCACGGTTTTTCGAGGTCCCCCACAAGGGACGCGGGGCATCACGATTGTTTTGTGGGAGCGGCCCATGGCCGCGATGGCCGGAGGCACTTGGGAGGCTGCTGTGCATCCCACCTGCCTTCGACGCGGCGCAAGTCGACCATCGGCTAGAAGGCGTCGAAGGCGGCCTGTTGCCATTGCCCGGAATCGGTCACGCCAGTGCCGTCGAAGCTGACCAGGTCGAACCGGCACGGGCGCTCGGCATGTTGCGGGTGCGCGGCCAGAAACCCGTTGGCGGCCCGGATCAGGCGTTCGCGTTTGCGTGCCGTCACCGAATCGGCGGCGCTGCCATACCGGCTGACACGCCGGTAACGTACCTCGACGAAGACCAGGGTGTTGCCGTCCAGCATGACCAGGTCCAACTCGCCGAAACGCGTGCTGAAATTGTGCGCCACGAGGATCAGTCCGGCGTTTTCCAGCTGCCGTCGTGCCCGCGTTTCCCACGCGTCACCGATACGCCGCATCGGACTGACTATTCGCCTGCGCTCTCGGCGCCGGCCGGTTGCGCCGTGTCGTGTTCCGCATCGGTATTGACCGGCAGCGTGGGCATGTCCGGTTGTTGCTCGATGTCCGGCTGGTCCATGCGCAGGCTGCCGTCCTCGGTGCGTGCCACGCCGTGGTCGAAGCGGGCCCAGCTCAGCACCCGATGCATGCGGCCGAAATCGTCGACCGTCAGGCGGCCGCTGGCACCCGGCAGGTAACGGCCCGGGTGTTCGCGCAGCCAATCCAGGTACGGCACCAGCGACCAGGCATCCATGCCGAACGCGAACAGGCGGCCGCTGCTGCCGCGCGCGGCCGGCAGCGAGGCCGCCATGGCCGCGCGCGACGGCAGCCCCGGCTGGGCGTTGAACAGCCACGGCGCGTCGCAAAATTGCACGCCGTCGAGGTCCTGGTCCGATACCGCGTCGTCACGTCCGCCATAGACACGCGAGGTGGCAAAGACCGGCTGGCGGCTGCCGGCGAGCCGGATCTGCGGCATCAACAGGCGGGCCTGCGGGGCACGCATGGCCAGGAAGATACCGGTATGTTCGGTGTCGGCCTGTTTCAGGTCGAGTCCCTTCAGCAGACCGCTGTAATTGACGCTGCCGGCATCCAGGTTGACGCGCTGCAGGATGTGGCCGCCCTGATCTTCGAAGCGTGCCTGGAAGGCCTTGGCCGCACGGCGCGAGGCGTCGTCGTTGGCGACCAGGAGCAGGGCGCGGTCCAGTTCGCGATCATGCATGTGGCCGGCGGCCTGGGCGCCTTCATCTTCCGGCCGCAGCGCGAACTCGGTGACGCCAGGCGGAGGCAGGGCGTCGGAGTCGGGGTGGTTGAGCGCCAGCAGGTCGACCGGCAGTTCGTCCTGTCCCAGCACCGCGCCGACGCCGTCGCGCATCAGGGGGCCGACCACCCGGGTGGCGCCGTCGGCCACGGCCTGGCGGTAGGCCTCGACGGCGCCGTGGGCGTTGCCGTGGGTGTCGTAGATTTTCAGCGGCGGCAGATCCCCGACTTGCCGTGAACTCTGGAAGTAGGCGGCCAGGAAACCCTGGCGGACGGCGTCGCCGGCGGCGGCGAGCGGCCCGGACAGAGGCAGGATCAGCGCGACCTGGCGCGGCATCCGGTATCCCTCGGCCTGCTCGCCGTTGCCGAACAGGGTGCCCACCGGGCGGGTCAGTTCCGGTGCGGTCGGGGCCATCGTGACACCCTGCTGGTTCAGCGACTCGACCAGCCAAGGACGCATCGGGTCGTCACGGGTCAGCGTGCGTACGCGTTGCTGCAGCGCGTCGGGGCCGAGATCGGCGAGCAGGGCCAGGATGCGTTCGCGATTGTGCGTGCGCTCGTCGCCGCCAAGCTCGTCATGCAACTTGACCCGGGTACGGGCGGCCTCCCAGGTCTGGCCTTGTGCGGCCTGCGCGCGTGCGCGCAGCTCCAGTGCCCGGGCGCGCAAGGGCGGCGGCACGTCGTCCAGCGTGCCCGAGGTCAGCTGCATCGCCTGGGCGGCGTCACCCTGCTGCAGAGCCAGTTCGGCCTGCAGCAGGTCGTAGTGGCGTTGATCTTCCGGCTGCAGACGCTGGCGGTGCACCTTGGCCAGCGTTTGTGCCAGGTTTTCCTGGTTGCCGGCCTCCCGCCATGCCTCGGCGGCGCGCAGGCGGAAGTAGTCGTCGGCATCGCGGTACTGCGACGCCAGCTGGGTGTAGGCCTCGGCGGCGCGCTGGTAGTGGCCGCGCTCGAACAGGTGATGGGCCTGTTGGCCCTGTTCCTGCTGATGCCGGGACGGCACGCTCACCGTGGTGACGCAACCGGCCATGGCGAGGGCCAGCAGCAGGAGGGCGGGGCGAAGTCGACGCATGCGGAAATTTCCCTGTGACGATCGGGACACCGCGCGGGTGTCCTTTTGCGCGATGATAGCCGATCGAGTCGTTTTCCCCGGAGATGTCATGTCTGCTGTTCAGCAAGGGACCCTGTGGGTCGTCGCCACGCCGATCGGCCACCGCGACGACATCTCGGCGCGCGCACTGATGGTGCTCGGCCAGGCGGCACTGGTCGCCGCGGAGGATACCCGCCACACCCGCCCGCTGCTGGCGCACCACGGCCTGGACAAGCCGTTGACGGCGTTGCACGAGCACAACGAGCGCGATGTCGTGGCGCAGATCCTGTCGCGGCTGCGGGCGGGCGACGACGTGGCCCTGGTGTCCGATGCCGGCACGCCGCTGATCAGCGATCCCGGGTTTCGTCTGGTGCGTGCCGCGCGGGCGGCGGGGATCCGGGTCAGCCCGGTGCCGGGAGCCTGTGCCGCGGTGGCCGCCCTGTCGGTGGCCGGGTTGCCCAGCGACCGGTTTGTCTTCGAGGGCTTTCTGCCGTCGAAATCGGCGGCCCGCCAGGCCCGTCTGCGTGAACTGGCCGATGAAACCCGTACCCTCATCTTCTATGAATCCTCGCATCGCATCGTGCAGAGTCTGGCCGACATGCGCGAGGTATTCGGTGCCGACCGCGAGGCGGTACTGGCGCGGGAACTGACCAAGCGCTTCGAGACCGTGATCGGCCAGCCTCTGCAGAGGCTGGCCGCCACGGTCGGTGCCGACGCCGACCAGCAACGCGGCGAATTCGTGGTGCTCGTCGCCGGCAACAGCGAACACCTCGACGCCCGCGTCGCCGAAGGCCGCCGCATCTTTGCCATTCTGCGCGACGAACTGCCCCCCGCCCGCGCCGCCAAGATGGCCGCCGCCATCACCGGTGCGCCGCGCAAGGCATTGTATGGGTGACTATTAGGGGCGAGGGACGAGGGGCGAGGGGCTTGTGGTTTGCGGCCGTGATCCAGTCCGCGGCATGGTTCATGTCGGTATTTGCCCGAAAAAGGGATTTTTGGCTCGCTGCTTTGCGTAGGGCGGGCACTGCCCGCCCTACGAACTTGCGCCCCCGCTACCCACCCCCAACCCCCTGCACAAACGAGCCTCGGCCTTCAAACCAGCGCCCTCGCTACTCATCCCTCGCCACCTCGCCCCTAGCTCCTCTACAATAAGCCCCGGAGTCGGCCGGACAGTCGCGGTGTGCTTTGCATGTCGAGGAAAGTCCGGGCTCCGCAGGGCAGGGTGCCAGGTAACGCCTGGGCAGTGTGAACTGACGGCCAGTGCAACAGAGAGCAGACCGCCGAACGGCATCTTCGGATGTGCGTGGCAAGGGTGAAAGGGTGCGGCAAGAGCGCACCGCGCGCGGGGACAACGCCGCGTGGCACGGTAAACCCCACCCGGAGCAAGACCGAATAGGGGAGCATCGGCGTGGCCCGCGTCGCTCCCGGGTAGGTTGCTTGAGCCCGACGGTGACGTCGGGCCCAGAGGAATGACTGTCGCGCCTTCGGGCGTACAGAACCCGGCTTACAGGCCGACTCCTTCATTTGCAACACGGATCGACCGCGCCTTGTCCAGGGCGCGGTCGGTTTTTTTTGAGGTGGGGCTCGGGGATGGTGGTGGCGGGCCTTCGGAATATCGGTAGCGGAGATGAAAATGTATCGGCCTGGACGGGGCCATCGCGGCCATGGGCCGCTCCCACAGGGCATGCGTGAAATTTCCTGAAACCCTTTGTAGGAGCGGCCCATGGCCGCGATGGCCACAGCCGACCCGAAGCCGGCAGAGTGCCTTTCTCCGGAAACTCTCCGGAAGTTCGGGTCCCGGGTCCCGGGTCCCGGGTCCCGATCTCCCCGATGCCGCGAACTTCGCATCCGCCCACACCATCCAAAGCAAAAAACCCATCATTTCAATGCGCTTGCCCATGTTCCTCAGAAACTGCTCTCACGTTCAGTTTCTGTTGGTGTTTGTGGTCCCGTTTGTCCTTGATCTGCAAGCAATTTTCGCTTGACAGTCTCACGGGCTGAGACTATCGTGGCGATCAGTGTGAATTAGTGGTTTTTTGTGGAAGTCGAACGCCGTGTTCCAAGGTGAAACCGCCATCACGATTGACGCCAAGGGCCGCTTGGCCATCCCGACCGCCTACCGGGCGGCCATCGGGGATGCGTGCGCCAATCAGCTGGTGGTGACCTACAACCCGTTTGAATCCGGTTGTCTGTGGTTGTTCCCCAAGGGGGAGTGGGAGCAGCTGCGCGACCAGGTCAACGCGTTGCCCGGCGTCAAGGCGGTGCATCGCAACTTGCAAATGAAGCTGGTCGGTGCCGCCGCGATGGTCGAGCCGGACGGGGCGGCGCGAATACTTTTGCCGGCCAGTCAACGCAACGCGGCCGGCATCGAGAAGAAGGCGGTATTGCTGGGCATGGGCAACAAGTTCGAGATCTGGAGCGAGCAGGCGCACCTGGCCAAGATTCGCCAGACCATCGAAGAAGACGAGATCAGCGAGGAGATGGCCGATCTCAAGTTGTGACAACAAGTGAGTACGAGAGGACCGAGCGGGGTGGCCGCAATGCAAGACAATCAATTGCAGCACATCCCGGTGATGTTGGAGGAAGCGCTGGAGGGGCTCGCCGTGCAGCCGCGGGGATGCTATCTCGATGGAACCTTCGGGCGCGGCGGGCATGCCCGCGCGCTGCTGGACCGGCTTGGCTCCGACGGACGGTTGCTGCTGATGGATCGCGATCCCGAAGCGATCGCCACCGCACGGCAGCGCTTCGGCGACGATCCGCGCGTACATCTCCGGCACGGCAGCTTTGCCGAGATGGCGCAGTGGGACCGGACCGCCGACGGCCTCGACGGGGTGTTGCTGGACATCGGCGTGTCTTCGCCGCAGCTGGATGACGCGGCGCGCGGTTTCAGCTTCATGGCCGACGCGCCGCTGGACATGCGCATGGATCCGACCACGGGCGAAAGCGCGGCGGATTTTCTCGCCACGGCCGCGGAAAGCGTCATCGCGGACGTGTTGTGGCGTTATGGCGAGGAACGTTTCAGCCGTCGCATCGCGCGCGCCATCGTGACACGCCGCCAGGAACAGCCGATCCGGCGTACGGGCGAACTGGCCACGCTGCTGGTCGACCTGCTGGGGCATCGCGAGAAGGGCAAGCATCCGGCCACGCGCACGTTCCAGGCCTTGCGCATCCAGGTCAACGGTGAACTCGACGCGCTGGAGCACGGGCTGGCCGGTGCACTCGAGCGGTTGCGGCCGGGCGGGCGGCTGGTGGTGATCAGTTTCCATTCGCTGGAGGATCGTCTGGTCAAGCAGTTCATCCGTGACGAGTCCGGACGCGCGCGTCCGCAGCCGCGGCATCTGCCACCGGCGCCGGCGCCACGCGCACGTCTGCGCGCGGTCGGCAAGGCGCGCTTCGCCGGGGCGGCCGAACTGGCCGCCAATCCGCGCGCACGCTCGGCGGTGTTGCGCGTGGCCGAGCGTCTGGAGGAGGCGGCATGAACGTGCTGCGTGCCGTCATCCTGCTCGGGCTGCTGCTGACGGTGATCGCCAGTGCCATCGCCGTGGTCTGGGCGCGCCAGGAAAACCGCATGCTGTTCATGCAGTTGAGTCGGCTGCAGGCCGAACGTGACCACCTGAACATCGAATTCGGGCGCCTTGAGCTGGAACAGGCCACCTGGGCCGATCCGGTGCGCATCGAAGCGCAGGCGCGCGACAAGCTGGGCATGATCGAGCCGGCGCCCGGCGATATCCGGTTGATTCGCCCATGAGCGTGCGCGGACCATCTCCCCGTCTCGACACCCCGCGCCGCGGCCACCAGCCGCAGGTGCGCCTGCGCCTGGCGCTGGTGGTCGGACTGCTGGCGCTGGGCGCCATCGGGCTGGTGGCGCGGGCGGTGGATCTGCAGGTGCTGGACAAGGGTTTCTACCAGAAGCAGGGCAACGAACGCTTCCTGCGTACCATGCCCATCGCGGTGTCACGCGGCACCATCTTCGACCGCCACGGGGTGCCGCTGGCCGTGTCCACGCCCATGGAATCGCTGTGGGCCAACCCGCAAAAGCTGCTGGAACACACCGACCGCATTCCGGAACTGGCACGGGCCCTGGGCGTGGACGGTGGCCGCCTGGCGCAACGCCTGGCGCAGCGTGCCGGGCGCCAGTTCGTGTACCTGAAGCGCCAGATGAGTCCCGAGGCTGCGCAGGCGGTGCTGGACCTGAAGATTCCCGGCGTCAACGAGCAGCGCGAGTACCGGCGGTTCTACCCGTCCGGCGCGATCACCGCGCATGTGTTGGGCTTCACCAACATCGACGGCACCGGCCAGGAGGGTCTGGAGCTGTCCTACAACCAGTGGCTCACCGGCCAGGCCGGCGCCAAGAAGGTCATCCGTGACGGCAACGGACGCGTGGTCGAGAACGTGGAGCAGGTGCGTCCGCCCCAGCCTGGTCACAACCTCACCTTGAGCATCGATCGGCGCATCCAGTACCTGACCTGGCGCGAGCTCAACGAGGCGATGAAGAAATTCCACGCCACGTCGGCCGCGATGGTGGTGATGGATCCCAGCAACGGCGAAGTGCTGTCCATGGTCAGCCTGCCGTCCTACAACCCCAACGATCTGCCTTCCAGTACCGCCAACGAGCGTCGCAACCGCGTCGTGACCGATGTGTTCGAGCCCGGTTCGACGGCCAAGGCGTTCACCATCACCGCGGCGCTGGAAACCGGCGAGTGGACGCCCACGACCAAGGTCCAGACCGGACCCGGCTGGTGGGTCATCGGCCGGCACACCATTCACGACGACCATCCCGAGGGCCTGCTTGATGTCACCGGCGTGATCACCCGCTCCAGCAACATCGGCGCGGCCAAGATCGCGCTCAGCATGGATCGCGGGCACATGTACGACGTGTTCCGCTCGTTCGGGTTCGGCAGCAGTACCGAGAGCGGTTACCCGGGCGAATCGTCGGGCATCCTGCCGATCAGCCGCGACTGGCGCAAGATCCGCCAGGCGACGATCGGCTACGGCTACGGCTTCAGCGTGACCCTGCTGCAGCTGGCGCAGGCGTACTCGGCACTGGCCAACGGCGGGGTGTTGCACCACCCCAGTTTCGTCAAGGATGTCGACAACCCGCCGCGGCGGGTGGTGCAGCCGCAGGTGGCGCAGGAGATGGTCGACATCCTCGAGACCGTGGTGGAAAATCCGCGCGGCACCGCCTATCGCACCGCCCGCATCGCCAACTACAGCGCCGCCGGCAAGACCGGCACCTCGCATCAGGCCAGTGCCGGCGGCTACGAGAAGGATGTCTACAATTCGCTGTTCGCGGGCATGGCCCCGGCCGGCCATCCGCGCCTGGTCGGCGTGGTGGTGGTGCGCGGCTCCAAGGGCCAGTATTTCGGGACCACCGTGGCCGCGCCGGTGTTCAAGGCGGTGATGGAAGGCGCGCTGCGGCTGATGGACGTCAACCCCGACAAGGTCGATCCGGAACTGGTGATCGGCGGCAAGAGGCTGTCGCCGATGCTGGGCGCCGGGCACGCGCCGGCGTTGGCCGCGGGGGGGACGCCATGACTGTGACTGCCGGCATGACCTTGCACGACCTGTTGCCCGGTCTGGTGCCCGCCGATGCCGGTGCCATCCGGGTGTCCGGTCTGGCCCTGGATTCGCGTCAGGTGCGCCCCGGCCACGCGTTCGTGGCACTGCAGGGCGGCACCACGCATGGCATCGAGTTCGCGCCGATGGCGTGGGAGCAGGGTGCGGCCGTGGTGCTGGCCGAGCGTGGGGATGGACAGCCGGCAGGCGATGGCGAGCACGCCCGGCCACGCGCCGGTACCGGCCCGGTGGTCTGGATCGCCAACCTGCGCCGGCACCTCGGTGCCGCCGCCGACCGCTTTTTCGGTCATCCCTCGACGGGCCTGGCCGTGGTCGGGGTCACCGGCACCAACGGCAAGACATCCACCGTGCAGATGCTGGCCCAGGCCTGGGCCATGCTGGGTCATCACGCGGCCAGCATCGGCACCCTGGGCGTGGGCCTGCACGGACATCTGGAAGCGGGCGAGCGGACCACGCCCGACGTCATCAGCGTGCACCGCCAACTGGCCGCGTTGCGCGATGCCGGCGCCACCCACGTGGCCATGGAGGTGTCGTCGCATGCGTTGGACCAGGGCCGTGTGGATGCGGTCGCCTTCGACGTGGCGGTTTTCACCAACCTCACCCGCGACCACCTCGACTATCACGGCACCATGCAGGCCTACGGCGAGGCCAAGGCGCGCCTGTTCGCGTGGCCGACCCTGTCGGCCGCGGTGCTGAACGTGGATGACGATTTCGGACGCGAATTGGCCACCCGCGTCGCGGCCGACGTACGCTGCCTGCGCACCGGCGTGGCCACCGATGACGCCGCGGTATGTGCCGTCGAGGTGTCCACCACGGGTGCCGGGCTGGCCTTCGTGCTGGTCACGCCCTGGGGCGAGGCGCCCGTGCGCAGTCCGTTGCTGGGTCGTTTCAACGTTGCCAATCTGCTGGCGGTGGCCGCCTGTCTGGGCGCGCTGGGCACCCCGTTCCAGACCATCGTCGACGTGCTCGGCCGCCTGCAGCCGGTGCCGGGCCGCATGAGCCGGCTCGGCGGCAGCGATGGCCGACCGCTGCTGGTGGTCGACTACGCGCACACGCCGGACGCGCTCGAGCAGGCGTTGTCCAGCCTGCGCGGCCATTGCGCCGGCCGTCTGACTTGCGTGTTCGGTTGCGGCGGCGAACGCGACGCGGGCAAGCGCCCGCAGATGGCCGCCATCGCCGAGCGTCTGGCCGACCGCGTGGTCATCACCGACGACAACCCCCGTCACGAGGACGGCGACGCCATCGTCGCCGACATCCTGGCCGGTCTCGAGCGGCCCGCCGACGCGGTGGTGCAGCGTGACCGCGCGCGCGCCATCGCGATGGCGCTGGAAGCCGCGCATGCGGGCGACGTGGTGCTGGTGGCGGGCAAGGGCCACGAGCCCTATCAGGACGTGGCCGGCGTGAGGCACCCCTTCGATGATTTGGCCGTGGCCCGCGGTCTCCTGGAGGGCACGCCATGTTGAACCTGCAGCTTTCGGAAGTGGCGTTGTGGACACGCGGTCGCCTGCTCGGCGACGACGTGGTGCTGGCCGGCGTGGCCACCGATTCGCGCCGGATGCACGGCGGCGAGCTGTTCGTGGCGCTGGCCGGCGAGCATCATGACGGCCACGACCATGTCGCCGCCGCCGCTGCCGCCGGTGCGGCGGCGGCCCTGGTGTCGCGGCATGTCGAGGTCGACCTGCCGCAAGTCCTGGTCGCCGACACGCTGGCCGCGTTGGGCGATCTGGCCAGTGCGGTGCGCGCCCGTTGTCATGCGCGCGTGGTCGGCATTACCGGCTCCAACGGCAAGACCACCGTGAAGACCCTGACCGCTTCGATTCTCGAGCGTCACGGTCGCACTCATGTCAACGCCGGCAATTTCAACAACGAGATCGGCTTGCCCTTGACCCTGCTGGCGATGCCGGCGGACACCGAGTACGCGGTGCTGGAAATGGGGGCCGGCAAGCCTGGCGACATTGCGTATCTGGCCGCCATCGCGCGACCGGATATCGGGCTGGTCAACGGCATCGCGCCGGCGCACCTGGAACGCATGGGCTCGCTGGAAGGCATCGCCGAGACCAAGGGCGCGCTGTACCAGGCGTTGCCCGCCGACGGCACCGCCATCATCAACGCCGACGGCGACTTCGCCGCCTTCTTCACCGGCCTGGCGGGCGCGCGGCCGACCCTGCGCTTCGCGCTCGACGCGGCGGCCGACATCCGTGCCGAGGACGTGTCGATGACGGTGCAGGGCAGCCGTTTCCGCTTGTGTACGCCGGCCGGCGCGGCAGCGGTCGAATTGCCTCTGGCCGGTCGTCACAACGTCGCCAATGCGCTCGCCGCCGCGTCCATCGCGCACGCCCTGGACGTGCCGCTGGCGACCATCGTCGCCGGCCTTGCCCATGCCGACGGCGTGGCCGGCCGTCTGGCTACCCATCGCATGGCTGGCGGCTGGACGCTCATCGACGACAGCTACAACGCCAATCCCGGATCGACCGCGGCCGCCATCGACACCATGCGCCTGGCACCCGGCGAGCACTGGCTGGTGCTGGGGGACATGGCCGAGCTGGGCGCGCGCGCGCGCCAGTTGCACGCCGACATCGGCGAACTGGCGCGCCAGCGCGGCGTGCGGCGGCTGTACACCGTCGGCGGGCTGGCGGCCGCGGCGGCCGAACGCTTCGGCGCCGGCGGCCGCCATTTCGAAGACCGGGAGACGCTGGTGCGGGCGCTGCGTGCCGACGTGCATGCCGGTGTCACCTGCCTGGTCAAGGGTTCACGTTCGTCGGCCATGGATCGCGTGGTGGCGGCATTGACGCAAAACGGAGAGCATCATGCTGCTTGAATTCGCACGCTGGCTGTCGGATTACTTCAACGCGCTGCGGCTGCTGGAATACATCACCTTCCGCACCATCATGGCGACGTTGACGGCGCTGGCCATCGCGTTGCTGGTCGGACCCGGCACGATCCGCCGGCTGGCACTGATGAAGGCCGGTCAGGTGGTGCGCAGCGACGGCCCGCAGACACACCTGACCAAGGCCGGCACGCCGACCATGGGCGGCGCGTTGATCCTGGCCTCGATCGCCATCGCCACATTGCTCTGGGGCGATCTGCACAACCGCTACGTGTGGCTGGTGCTGATCGTGACCCTGGCCTTCGGCGCCATCGGGTTCTACGACGACTACCGCAAGCTGGCCCTGAAGGACAGCCGCGGCCTGGCCTCGCGCTGGAAATATTTCTGGCAGTCCGTGTTCGGCCTGGTGGCGGCCCTGTTCTTGTACTACACCACGAAAACCCCGGTGGAGACGGCGCTGTTCGTGCCGCTGTTCAAGCAGGTGGCGATTCCGCTGGGCTTTGGTTTCGTGGTGCTGGGTTATTTCATGATCGTGGGCTTCTCCAACGCCGTGAACCTCACCGACGGCCTGGACGGCCTGGCCATCATGCCCAGCGTGCTGATCGCCGGTGCGCTGGCCATCTTCGCCTACCTGGCCGGCAACGCGGTGTTCTCGCAGTACCTCGGCATTCCGTCGATTCCCGGGGCCGGCGAACTGTCGATCTTCTGTGGCGCGCTGGGTGGTGCCGGACTCGGCTTCCTGTGGTTCAACACCTATCCGGCGCAGGTCTTCATGGGCGACGTCGGCGCGCTGGCCATTGGCGCGGCCCTGGGCACCATCGCCATGATCGTGCGCCAGGAAATCGTGCTGCTGGTGATGGGGGGGCTGTTCGTGGTCGAAACCGCCTCGGTGATGCTGCAGGTGGCCAGCTTCAAGCTGACCGGCAAGCGCATTTTCCGCATGGCGCCCATCCACCATCACTTCGAGCTCAAGGGCTGGCCGGAGCCGCGTGTGATCGTGCGTTTCTGGATCATCTCGGTGGTGCTGGTGCTGGTCGGTCTTGCGACGTTGAAGGTGCGCTGATGGGCAGGAATACATCCAGTTTGTCCGGTTGGATTGATCGGGACCCGGGACCCGGGACCCGGGTCCCGCAATACCTGGAAGCTGCGGGACCTTGCCGGTCCGCGGCAACCGGTGGCTGCTTGGCTTCGACCTTTCAGGCACCTTCCGTTTCTCCCAAGAGGGTTGTTATCGCACACCACCGGGTTTTGCGTGATACCAAAAACCGCACCCTTGCCAGCTGTACGGGTCCCGGGTCCCGGGTCCCGGGTCCCGAGATAAAAAAAGGAGGTCGTCATGCTCGTTCTTGACACCTTCCTCCAACCCACCCAGGCGCGTCGTCGCCAGGGGCCCAAGGGGCGCTACGACGTCATTCTGCTGCTGACGGTGATTGCGCTGGCCAGCCTGGGCGTGGTGATGGTGGCTTCCGCGTCCATTGCCGTGGCCGCGGGCAAGCAGGTGGGCGAGTTCCATTATCTGCAGCGGCATCTGGCCTACCTGGCCGTGGGGGTGGCGACGGCGCTGGTGTTGGCGCGGATCGAACTGCGGGTGCTGGAGAAGGGCCATTTCTGGTGGATGGCCGGCGGCATCGTGCTGTTGCTGGCGGTGTTCCTGCCCGGCATCGGCATGCGTATCAACGGGGCGCATCGCTGGCTGCACGTGGGGCCGCTGAGCTTCCAGCCGGTGGAGGCGATGAAGCTGATCCTGATCGTGTACCTGGCCAGCTACCTGGTGCGCCACCGCGACAGCGTGCAAACCAAATTCACCGGTGCGCTGAAACCACTCGGCGTGGCCCTGGGCATTGCGGTATTGCTGCTGCGTCAGCCCGATTTCGGCTCCGCGACGCTGCTGCTGGCGGTCACCGTGGGCATGATCTGGCTGGGCGGCGCGCGCATGCGCAACCTGGTCTACATGGGCCTGCCGCTGGTGCCGGTGGCGGCCTGGGTGGCGACCAGCCAGGACTACCGCGTGCAGCGTCTGACGTCCTTTCTCAACCCCTGGAACGACCCCTTCAACGACGGCTTTCAGCTGGTTCAGGCCCTGATCGCCATCGGCCGCGGCGAGTGGTTCGGCGTGGGACTGGGCGGCAGCGTGCAGAAACTGTTCTACCTGCCCGAGGCGCATACCGATTTCATCCTGGCGGTGATCGGCGAGGAACTGGGCCTGTTCGGTATCACCCTGGTGGTGGGCCTGTT
The DNA here is from genome assembly GCA_964566965.1 of uncultured Rhodanobacteraceae bacterium. Lineage (GTDB taxonomy): Bacteria > Pseudomonadota > Gammaproteobacteria > Xanthomonadales > Rhodanobacteraceae > Oleiagrimonas. The sequence goes on along the minus strand of CAZMKO010000001.1, from coordinate 43,260 downwards.
CAGCGTGCTGGTGTGGCGCGGCCTGGCCACGGGACTGCGGGGCGTGCAGCTGAACCAGCATTTCGCCGGCTATGTGGCCTTCGGTATTTCGCTGATGATCGGTCTGCAGGCGCTGGTCTCCATCGGCGTCAACCTGGGCGTGCTGCCGACCAAGGGCCTGACCTTGCCGTTGATCAGCTCCGGCGGCTCCAGCGTGCTGATGACCTGCGCCATGATGGGCGTGCTGCTGCGTTGCACCTACGAGGTGCGCCGGGCCGAGGACATCCGCAGCATGGCCGTGCGCCGCCCCGATTCGGCCGAAAAACCGGCGTCCGCCGAGGTGGACGGGGCCGGGGCGCGGGAGGTGTCGGCATGAAGCATTTCATGGGAACCGGTACGGGCATTCGGGACCATGGCGACGTGGCGGGGACGGTGCGGTCGCACTCCCGCTCCCCGGCCTCCGGCTCCCGGTCCGGCCAAAAGCCGGTCCTCATCATGGCCGGCGGCACCGGCGGCCACATCTTCCCCGGCCTGGCGGTGGCCGACGTGCTGCGCGAGCGTGGCATGCCGGTGGCGTGGCTGGGCGCCGACGGTGGCATGGAAACGCGGCTGGTGCCCGACCAGGGCATCGCGATGCATACCGTCTCGGTCGGCGGCCTGCGCGGCAAGGGCTGGCTCACGCGCCTGCTGGGACCGTTGCGGCTGGTGCGCGCGGTGTGGGCCGCGATGGGCATCGTGCGCCGGGTCGATCCGGTCAGCGTGTTGTCCATGGGCGGTTACGCCGCGGGTCCCGGCGGCCTGGCCGCGTGGCTGCTGCGCCGGCCGCTGCTGGTCCACGAGCAGAACCGCGTGCCGGGCGTGACCAATACATGGCTGGCCAGAATGGCCTGCCGCGTGATGGCTGGATTCGCCGACGCCTTTCCGCCGGCACGCCGCGCCGAATGGGTCGGCAATCCGGTGCGTGCCGACATCGCGGCGTTGCCGGCGCCGTCGACACGCCTTGCCGGCCGCGCGGGTCGCCCCCGCTTGCTGGTGCTGGGCGGCAGTCTGGGTGCGCGCACGCTCAACCTGCGTGTACCGCAGGCGCTGGCCCGGTTGACCGACGCGGCGTGCCCCGAGGTGCTGCACCAGTGTGGCCGCCGCGGCGAGGACGAGGCGCGGCAGGCCTATGCCGATGCCGGCGTGGAAGCGCGCATCGAACCCTTTCTCGACGACATGGCCGCCGCCTACGCGTGGGCCGACCTGGTGGTATGCCGGGCCGGCGCGTTGACCGTGGCCGAATTGGCCGCGGCCGGGCTGGGCGCGGTGCTGGTGCCGTTTCCGTATGCCGTGGACGACCACCAGACCCGCAACGCCGAGGCCCTGGTCACGGCCGGTGCGGCACGCATCGTGCAGGAACGCGACATGGACGACACCACCCTGGCGGCACAGCTGACGCCGCTGCTCGGCGACCGCGCCACGTTGACGGCCATGGCTGCCGCCGCACGGCGTCTGGCACGACCGGACGCGGCCGCGACCATTGCCACCCGCTGCATGGAGGCCGCGTGATGAGCCCGATGAAACGGTTGTCCGCCCACGAAGACATCATGTCGGTGTTCCGGCATGTGCATTTCATCGGCATCGGCGGCGTCGGTATGAGTGGCATCGCCGAAGTGCTGCACAACCTCGGCTACGCGGTATCCGGGTCGGACCGTGCCGTCTCGCCGACCACCGAGCACCTGCGTGGCCTGGGCATCGAGGTCCGCCAGGGCCACGACGCCGCGCATGTCGAGGGTGCCGACGTGGTGGTGACCTCCAGCGCCATCAAACCGGACAACCCGGAGCTGGTGGCGGCGCGCGGTCAACGCATTCCCGTGGTGCCGCGTGCCGAGATGCTGGGCGAACTGATGCGTTTCCGACGCGGCATCGCCATCGCCGGCACGCATGGCAAGACCACCACCACCAGCCTCACCGCCAGCGTGCTGGCCGGGGCCGGTTACGATCCGACGTTCGTGATCGGCGGCCGGCTCAATTCGGCCGGCGCCAACGCGCGCCTGGGCGAGGGCGAATACCTGGTGGCCGAGGCCGACGAATCGGATGGTTCGTTCCTGATGCTGTCGCCGGTGATCGCCGCGGTGACCAACATCGACGCCGATCACCTGGAGAATTACGGCGGCGATTTTGCCCAGGTCAAGCAGGCGTTCGCCGATTTCCTGCACCGTCTGCCGTTTTACGGCCTGGCCGTGTTGTGCGTGGACAACGACAACGTCGCGACGCTGGCGCGCGAGGTGGGGCGCAACGTGCTGACCTACGGCATCGACACCGCCGATGCCGACGTGCGGGCGCTGAACCTGCGCCAGCAGGGTTTCGAGATGTTCTTTGACCTGCAGTTGCCGGGACGCGATGAATTGCTGCCGGTGACCCTGAACCTGCCGGGCCGGCACAACGTGCTGAACGCCCTGGCCGCCGCCGCCATCGGCTGGCAGCTGGGCGTGGACGGCGCGGCCATCGGCCAGGCCCTGACCGGGTTCGAGGGCGTCGGCCGCCGCTTCCATCGTCGCGGCGAGCTGGCGCTGGCGCACGGCAACGTGCTGCTGGTCGACGATTATGGCCACCACCCCAGCGAGCTGGCGGCGGTATTCGCCGCCGCCCGCGGCGGCTGGCCCGACAAGCGCATGGTGGTGGCCTTCCAGCCGCACCGCTACAGCCGCACGCGCGACCTGATGGACGACTTCGCCAACGTGTTGGCCGATGCCGACGTGCTGGTGCTGACCGACGTCTACCCGGCCGGCGAGGCCCCCATCGCCGGTGCCGACGGCCACGCTCTGGCGCGCGCCGTGCGCGCGCGCGGCAAGGTCGATCCGGTACTGGTCGAGCACCCGCGTGATTTCGAGACCGCCCTGCCCAATTTGCTGCGCGACGGCGATTTGCTGCTGCTGCTGGGCGCCGGCGACATCGGTGCCGAGGCCGCGCGGTTGGCGCAGCGGGGGCATTTGAAGGGGGAGGGGCAGGCATGAACGCGTTGAATCGATTGAGGCACGAATTGGTTCGGGACCCGGGACCCGGGTCCCGGGACCCGCATGACTTGTTGGTTGCGGGAGTTTGTGGTTTTGCCGCAGCCGGGTCGTCGTCTGCGAACAGTGCCGCAACCCATTCCTTTGCCGCGTCCACGGGTCCCGGGTCCCGGGTCCCGGGTCCCGAACCGACACCTCCGCACATGCCATCCACCCCCCAAACCCGACATCGCCGCATCACCTCCGCCTCCGCCTTCGGCCGCGTCGCCGTGGTCATGGGAGGCAGCTCCGCCGAGCGCGAGGTGTCGCTCGATTCCGGCCGCAACGTGCTGGAGGCGTTGCAGCGGCGGGGCGTGGACGCGCATGCCATCGACGGTATTCCGGCACTGCTGGACGCGTTGCGGGCAGGGCATTTCGCGCGCGTGTTCAACATCCTGCACGGCCAGCATGGCGGGGGCGAGGACGGCGTGCTGCAGGGGGCGCTGGAATCGTTGCATGTGCCCTATACCGGTTCCGGTGTGCTGGGTTCGGCGTTGTCCATGGACAAGGTGCGCGCCAAGCGCGTGTGGCAATCGATGGGATTGCCCACGCCGGACTTTGTGGCGCTGCCGCGTGGCGGCGACGTGCATGCGGCGGCGCGCGAGCTGGGCCTGCCGGTAATCGTCAAGCCGGCCTGCGAGGGATCCAGTGTCGGTGTGACACGGGTGTTCGCCGAGAGCGACCTGGACGAGGCCCAGGCCCTGGCCGAGCGCTATCCGGGCGACCTGCTGGTCGAGCGCATGATCGAAGGTGCGGAACTGACCGTCGGCATCCTCGGCGAGGCGGTGTTGCCGTCGATCCACATCGTGCCCGCTGGCGAGTATTACGACTACGAGGCCAAGTATCAGGCCGAGGACACGCGTTACATCTGTCCGGGCCTGGACGGGGCCGCCGAGACCGCGGTACGCGAACTGGCGCGGCAGGCGTTCGACGCCCTGGCCTGTGGCGGCTGGGGGCGTGTCGACGTGATGCGCGATCGCGACGGCCAGCCGTGGCTGCTGGAAGTCAATACCGCGCCCGGCATGACCTCGCACTCTTTGGTGCCCAAGGCCGCCGCCGAGACCGGTATCGACTACGACGAGCTGTGCTGGCGCATTCTGGAAACCAGTTTCGACGAAAACCGGAGCGCCGTCTCCGGGACCCCGGCCGGAGGTGACGCGTGAGCCTTCGCCTGCCCATGCGACCGATCGGCTGGCTGGTGGCCCTGGTGCTGCTGGCGTTGCCGGTGGTCGGCCTGATGCAGGGCTGGTTCGCCTCGCGCAGCTGGCCGATCCGCACCCTGACCGTGGAGGCGGACTACGACCACGTCAGTGCCGGGGCAATCCGCGCCGCGGTACTGCCGCACATCGGCAAGGGCTTCTTCGCGACCCGCCTTGGCGTGCTGCGCGAGTCGCTGGACGCGCTGCCGTGGGTGGCATCGGCGTCGGTGCGCAAGCGTTGGCCGGACACGCTGCTGATCACCGTGCATGAACGCCATCCGTTCGCGCACTGGAACCGCGACCAGCTCATCGACCGTCACGGCAAGCTGTTCACCGTGCCGGGCGCGGCCGCGGTGCGCGGATTGCCGCACCTGGGCGGGCCGGACGGGCGCATGCCGGACGTGGTCCGGTTCTACACCCACGTGCGCGAACGGCTGGGCAAGCTTGGCCTCGAGGTCGCCGGCGCGCACCTGGACAACCGTGGCGACTGGCGCCTGGACCTGTCCGGCGGCGCGCACCTGATGATCGGCCGCGAAAACCCGGACGGGCGCCTGGATCGCTTCATCAGCGTGTACCCGCAGCTGGCGGGGACGCACGAACAACCCTTCCACTACGCAGACCTTCGCTACACCAACGGATTCGCGGTGCGCTGGCCCGAACCGGCCGCGTCGGCCAGCCCGCCCGCAGGAGCCTCACGTACATGAACCGCAAAAACGAAAAACAACTGGTCGTGGGCCTGGACATCGGCACCTCCAAGGTGGTCGCCATCGTCGGCGAGTATGCCGACGGCGAGCCGATCGAGGTGATCGGCATCGGCTCGCACGTCTCGCGCGGCCTGAAGCGCGGCTCGGTGGTGGACATCGAATCGACGGTGCATTCCATCCAGCGCGCGGTGGAGGAGGCCGAGTTGATGGCCGGCTGCGACATCCGCTCGGTGTACGCCTCGGTGTCCGGCAGCCATCTGGAAACCAAGAACTCGCATGGCACCGCAGCCATCCGCGACCACGAGGTCACCGCCGGCGACCTGGAACAGGTGCTGGAGGCCGCGCGTGCCGTGGCCATTCCGGCCGACCGCAAGCTGCTCTACAACGAGCCGCAGGAATACCGCATCGACGGCCAGGACGGCATCCGCCATCCGGTCGGCATGAGCGGCGTGCGCCTGGAAGCCAGCGTGCACCTGGTCACGGGCGCCGCCGCGGCAGTGCAAAACATCAACAAATGCATCAACCGCTGTGGTCTGAGCGTGGACGAACTGGTGCCTTCGGCGGTGGGAAGTGCCAAGGCGGTGCTCACCGACGACGAGCGTGAACTGGGCGTGTGCCTGGTCGACATCGGCGCCGGCACCACCGACATCTCCATCTATACCCAGGGCGCGATCCGCTACACCAAGGCGCTGCCGGTGGGCGGCGACCAGGTCACCAGCGACATCGCCTACGGCATCCACACACCGACCGCGCACGCCGAGGACATCAAGATCAAGTACGCCTGCGCGCTGGCGCAGCTGGCGCATGCCGAGGAAACCGTGCAGGTGCCGTCGGTGGGCGAGCGCCCGGCCCGGCGCATGGAACGCCAGCTGCTGGCGCAGATCGTGCAGGCCCGCTACGAGGAAATCTTCGAGATGGTGCATGACGAGCTGCGCCGTTCCGGTTACGAGAATCTGGTGGCCGCCGGCATCGTGCTGACCGGTGGCGCCGCGCGCATGGAAGGCGCGCTGGAGCTGGCCGAGGAGGTGTTCCACAAAATGGTGCGCCTGGGCGTACCGCAGCACGTGGTGGGGCTGGGTGATGTGGTGTCCAGCCAGATGCAGTCCACCGGGGTCGGTCTGTTGCTGCACGGCGCGCATGCCGGCGGCATGAGCGGCCCGGGTGGTGTCGGAAGCAGCGTCAGCGGCGTGGTCGAAAAGGTGCGCGGCTGGCTGACCAGGAATTTCTAGCGGCTGGCGTCGGGGCGCGGGCAGGACGTCCGCACCCGGTGTCGATCGCGGCGCAGGAGGCGCCTCGGGGCGGAACGAAATGTCCGCCCGACTCCGGTCCGGCAATGGCCGAACCGGCAACCCCAAAGAAATCACAAAGCAAGTCGGAGGACGGGAAATGTACGAGATGGTTGAAGAAATGGCACCGAATGCGGTGATCAAGGTGATCGGTGTGGGCGGCGGCGGTGGCAACGCCGTGGCGCACATGGTCGAGGCAAACATCGAAGGCGTGGAGTTCATCTGTGCCAATACCGATTCGCAAGCCATGAAAAGCTGTGGCTCGCGCACGGTGTTGCAGTTGGGCGCCAACGTCACCAAGGGCCTGGGTGCGGGCGCCAATCCGGAGGTCGGCCGCCAGGCTGCGCTGGAGGATCGCGAGCGCATCGAGGAATTGATGGAAGGCGCCGACATGGTGTTCATCACCGCCGGCATGGGCGGCGGCACCGGCACCGGCGCCGCGCCGGTGGTGGCGCAGCTGGCCAAGGAGAAGGGCATCCTGACCGTGGCCGTGGTCACCAAGCCGTTCCCGTTCGAGGGCCGGCGCCGCATGCAGGTGGCCATGAAGGGCATCGAGGACCTGGCCCAGCACGTGGATTCGCTGATCATCGTGCCCAACGAGAAGCTGCTCTCGGTGCTGGGCCGCGAGGTGACGCTGCTGTCGGCCTTCAAGGCCGCCAACGACGTGCTGCAGGGCGCGGTGCAGGGCATCGCCGACCTGATCACGGCCCCGGGCCTGATCAACGTCGACTTCGCCGACGTGCGCACGGTGATGAGCGAAATGGGCCAGGCCATGATGGGCTCGGGCTGCGCCAGCGGCGACGATCGTGCCCAGGCGGCGGCCGAGGCGGCGGTCAACAACCCGTTGCTGGAAGACGTCAACCTGGCCGGCGCCTGCGGCATCCTGGTCAACGTCACCGCCGGTCCCAACCTGACCATGCGCGAGTTCGAGGAAATCGGCCGCGTGGTGCACGACTTCGCCAGCGAAGACGCCACCGTGGTGGTCGGCACCTCGCTGGATCCGGAGCTGCAGGACGAGGTCCGCGTCACCGTGGTGGCCACCGGCCTCAACCGTGCCGCCGCCGCACGCCAGCCGCTGCGCAGCGGCGTGAAGCGCGGCGAGGGCGACGAGCCGCGCGCGCGTCCGCGTCCGCGCCCGGTGGTGCTGCGTACCGGCACCGGCAACGAGGCCGTCGACTATGCCGCACCGGCGGAGGCCGCCCCGCAGCCGCGCCAGGACAAGGCCGCGGCGGCCAGCGCCGACACGTCCATCGACATCCTGGACATCCCGGCGTTCCTGCGCCACCAGGCGGACTGAATCCCGCCTGTCGGCACCCGGGCCGGCCGGAAACCTCCGGCGGGTGCCGCCATGGCCGCTTTCGAAGGCGGTCACGGGGCCATGCGCTCGATCGCCACGGGAACTCCCGTCGCCCGTGGCGGTCAGGTTCCGGTAACGGCCGGCGGACGCGGCGCGATTGTTTCGCGCCGCGCCCGCCGGTTCCCCGGCAGCCCATCACGACATGGGCTCTGGTGGCGGGACCTGCCGGGACGACACGCACGAGTTCAATATTTTGTGAACGCGTGCTCGACAATACGCCATGGTATGCTTTTGCACAGGTTAAAACCGTGTTAGCATGCACCCACTCTGGCTGCTGCCCCGCGAGCATAAAATAATGATCAAGCAGCGCACGTTGAAGAACGTCATCCGCGCCACCGGCGTGGGATTGCACACCGGCGACAAGGTCTACATGACCTTGCGCCCGGCCGCACCCAATACCGGCATCGTGTTTCGCCGCACCGACTTGGCGCAACCGGTGGAAATCCCTTCACATTGCGAATACGTGGGCGACACCCGCCTGTCCAGCACCCTGGTCAGGGACGAGGTGCGCGTGGGCACCGTCGAGCACCTGCTCTCGGCCATGGCCGGGCTGGGCGTGGACAATGCCTACGTCGACCTGTCCGCGCCGGAAGTGCCGATCATGGACGGCAGCGCCGGTCCCTTCGTGTTCCTGCTGCAGTCGGCCGGTTTCGAGGAACAGAACGCGCCCAAGCGCTTCATCCGCATCAAGAAGCCGATCAAGGTGGAAGACGGCGACAAGTGGGCGCGCTTCGAGCCGTTCGACGGCTTCAAGGTCGGTTTCTCCATCGACTTCAGCCACCCCATGTTCCCCAGCCACACTTCGCGTGCCGAGATCGATTTCTCCACGACCTCGTTCGTGAAGGAAGTCAGCCGCGCGCGGACGTTCGGCTTCATGCGCGACATCGAGGCGTTGCGCGAGCACAACCTGGCGCTGGGCGGTTCCATGGACAACGCCGTGGTGCTGGATGATTACCGCGTGCTCAACGAGGACGGCCTGCGCTACGAGGACGAATTCGTCAAGCACAAGATCCTGGATGCCATCGGTGACCTGTACCTGCTTGGGCACAGCCTCATCGGTGCGTTCTATGGCCACAAGTCCGGCCACGAACTCAACAATCGCCTGCTGCGCACCCTGCTGGCCAACGCCGGCGCCTGGGAGGAAGTCACCTTCAAGGATCCGCAGACGGCACCGATCTCCTACGCCCATCCTGCCCAGGCCATCTGAGCCGAGTGTGGAAGGTGCGAACCGCGCCCGCGCCGGGAAACCGGCGCGGGCGCGGTGTTTTTGGACTGGCGGAACACGTTGCCCGCGACGGCGGCGCGACCCTTCGCGGCGCTGCTGCAGCGACTGCGTGAACGTGATATAAACTGCGACGTCTTTCTCGGTTGTTGGCGCCCGGGTGCCCAACAATGGAGCAGGAAGGCGCTCTGGGAGCGTTTGACGGGGCGGAAACGGGGCGGTCAGTCCCGGTCCGCGGGGGAGTCCGACGATTCGGCGATGGACGCCAGCTCAAGGAACAGATCACGCAATTTGTGGTCAACAAGGGATCGCGCCGCCGCGCGAAGGTGTGTGGCGGTGGCGCGCGAAAGTGGAGTCCGTCGTGGCGGTTCCGGGGTCGGAACCGTGTGCGGAGGCGCCACTTTCACGACGACGGCATCGGCTTCCACGCCCTGGGCGTGGGCCGCGGCGAGCACTTGGGCCTGATAGGTCCGCAGGCGCGCCGCCCAGGCCGGTGATGGCGCCAGGAACACCAGGCGTCCGTGGTGGAAATCGGCCAGTCGAACCTGTTCGCGCAGGGCGGCGGGCAGGCTGCCACGCAGTCGGCGATCCAGGTCGTCCCGCTTGCGCGCTTGCTTGGCAAGCGACACGAAGGGCCCGGTCTCGCGGACGTCGCGCGGACCTCGGCGCTGGCGGGGAGGCGGAATAGGCGTGAATGGCGACATGAGCCCGGATTGAATCAAACCATAACTATGCAATGAAGATCATACTCGTATCACGTGCCAGAAAAGAGCCCAGGACCCTGGACCTCGCCTGCCCCCGGTTGCGGGCGCGCTTGCTGGGTGTCGCCGCGCTCGGCGTGCTGGTCTTTGCCGGCGCCGGTGCCGCGGCCGCTCTGGCCATCGCCAGTCCGCGCGCGCAGACGGTGCGTCAGATCACGGCCCTGAAGCAACAAGTGGTCCAGCAGGATCGGCAACTGGACAAGGTCCGTACGCAGGCGCAGCGGGACGTCAACGGCCTGGCGGTGAAACTGGGCCAGCTGGAGGCGCAATCGGTGCGCCTGAACGCGTTGGGCATGCGCCTGACCCGGGTCGGCAAGCTGGATGCCGACGAATTCGATTTCGACCAGTTGCCCGCCGTCGGCGGTGCCGAGATGGACGACGAGGGTACCTACAATCTGCCGCAGGGTCTGGACCACGGCATCGATCGGCTGGCCACGCGCTTCGACAGCCAACAGGCCCAGTTGACGGCATTGCAGGACCTGCTCCTGGACCGCAAGGTCAGCTCCAAGATGCGCCCGGCCGGCATGCCGGTGGCCGGCGGCTACATTTCCTCGTACTTCGGCCGCCGCGTGGATCCCATCAACGGGCACCGCTCCTACCACGCGGGTCTGGACATCGCCGTGCCCAAGGGGACCTCCGTGCAGGCCGTGGCCGAGGGCATCGTCACCTATGCCGGTGTGCGCCGTGGCTACGGCAACGTGGTCGAGGTCGATCATGGCGACGGCTACATGACCCGTTACGCCCACAACAGCAAGCTGCTGGTGCGTCCGGGCGAGCATGTGCACGTGGGCGATGCCATCGCCAAGGCCGGATCGACCGGCCATTCCACCGGACCGCATGTGCACTTCGAGGTCTGGTACAAGGGGCATGTGGTCAATCCCATGGCCTACGTGCGTTCGCACCGCTGAGGCGCCCGGTGCCGGACGGCTTGAATCGGCCGCCCGGCGTCGCCATGTCCCGGGAGGGCAGGCCCATGGCCTCTGCCAGCCTCCACGTGTGTAGTACCATGAGGGTTTGACCCGCATTCAGCCGGGTCGTATTCCAGTCATCAATATCCGGATCGTCCATGTCACTCCTGACCAGCGTTTTTGGCAGCCGCAACGAGCGTGTGCTGCGGCAGATGAAAAAGTCCGTGGCGCAGATCAATGCGCTGGAACCGGAGTTCGAGAAGCTCACCGACGCCGAACTGCAGGCCAAGACCGGGGAGTTCCGCCAGCGTCTGGCCGACGGCAAGTCCACCCTGGACAAGTTGCTTCCGGAGGCTTTTGCCACCATGCGCGAGGCCGCCCGCCGCGTGCTGGGCATGCGCCATTACGACGTGCAGCTGATCGGCGGCATGGTCCTGCACCAGGGCAAGATCGCCGAGATGCGTACCGGCGAGGGCAAGACCCTGGTCGCAACCCTGCCGGTGTATCTCAATGCCCTGGAAGGAAAGGGCGTGCACGTGGTCACCGTCAACGACTATCTGGCGCGGCGTGACGCGGCGCAGATGGGCAAGGTGTACGGGTTCCTGGGGCTGTCGACCTCGGTGGTCTGGCCGGGCATGGACCACTCCGAGAAACATGCCGCCTACGCCGCGGACATCACCTACGGCACCAACAACGAATTCGGTTTCGACTACCTGCGCGACAACATGGCGCTCAGCAAGGAACAGCGCTATCAGCGCGGCCTGCATTACGCCATCGTCGACGAGGTCGACTCCATCCTCATCGACGAGGCGCGTACTCCGCTGATCATCTCCGGTCCGGCCGAGGATTCCCCGGAGCTGTACATCAAGGTCAACAAGGTGGTGCCGGGCCTCAAGCGCCAGGAAGCCGAGGACGGCGAGGGCGACTACTGGGTCGACGAGAAGCAGAAGCAGGTGTACCTGTCCGAGGACGGCATGGAGAATGCCGAGCAGCTGCTGTACAAGGCCGGCGTCATCGCCGCCGACACCACGCTGTACGACGCCGTCAACCTGGCCGTGGTGCACCATCTCAACGCGGCCCTGCGTGCGCACGCCATTTACCAGCTGGACGTGGACTACATCGTGCGCGACGGTGAGGTGGTCATCGTTGACGAGTTCACGGGCCGCACGCTGCCGGGGCGGCGCTGGTCCGACGGCCTGCACCAGGCGGTCGAGGCCAAGGAGGGCGTGCCCATCCAGCGCGAGAACCAGACCCTGGCCACGGTGACGTTCCAGAACCTGTTCCGCATGTACGACAAGCTCTCGGGCATGACCGGCACCGCCGACACCGAGGCGTTCGAGCTCAACAGCATCTATGGCCTGGACGTGGTGGTCATCCCCACCAACAAGCCGATGATCCGCGAGGATCATCAGGACCTGGTGTTCCTGACCCAGCAGGCCAAATACAAGGCCGTGGCCGAGGACATCAAGGAGCGCCACGAGAAGCAGCAGCCGGTACTGGTCGGCACCACCTCCATCGAGGTTTCCGAGCTGCTGTCCAAATACCTCAACAAGGCCGGCGTCAAGCACGAGGTGCTGAACGCCAAGCAGCACGAGCGCGAGGCCAACATCGTGGCCCAGGCCGGTGCGCCGGGTTCGATCACCATCGCCACCAATATGGCCGGTCGCGGTACCGACATCGTTCTGGGTGGCAGCCTGGAAGTGGCCTATGAGGAACTGGGCGAGGATGCCACCGACGACGATCGCCAGCGTGCGCGTGAGGCGTGGCAGAAGCGCCATGAGCTGGTGAAGGGGGCCGGCGGCCTGCACATCATCGGTACCGAGCGCCACGAATCCCGACGCATCGACAACCAGCTTCGCGGCCGTTCCGGGCGCCAGGGCGACCCCGGTTCCTCGCGCTTCTACCTGTCGCTGGAAGACAACCTGCTGCGCATCTTCGGCGGCGAAGGCGTGGGCCGCTGGATGCGCCGCTTCGGCATGAAGGAAGACGAGGCCCTCGAGGAGCGCATGATCACGCGCCAGATCGAGAAGGCGCAGAAGAAGGTCGAGCAGCACAACTTCGACATCCGCAAGCACCTGCTGGAATACGACGACACCGCCAACGAGCAGCGCAAGGTGATCTACCGCCAGCGCGCCGAATTGCTGGAATCGGACGACGTCTCCGACCTGGTGCGCGACGTGCGCGAGGACGTGTTCATCGATCTGGTGCGCCGCTACGTGCCGCGCGACAGCATCGACGACCAGTGGGACATCGCCGGTCTCAACCGTGAGCTGGAGGGCGAATACGGCCTGGACCTGGACCTGGTGCACTGGGTCGAGGAGCAGCACGAGCTGGATGCCGAGGGTATCCGCGAGCATGTCATGAACGCCGCCAACGCGATGTTCGAGCAAAAGGAAAACGACATCGGCGCCGAAACCATGCGCCAGCTCGAGAAGCACGTCATGTTGTCGGTGCTGGATGACGCCTGGAAGGAGCACCTGGCCGCCGTCGACTACCTGCGCCAGGGCATTCAGTTGCGCGGTTACGCGCAGCAGGACCCCAAGCAGATGTTCAAGCGCGAGTCCTTCGAGCTGTTTGCGCAGATGCTCGACCGCATCAAGTCCGGCGCCATCCAGATGCTGGCCCGCGTGCGCATCCGCAGCGAGGAGGAGGTCGCGGCCATGGAGGCCGAACAGCAGCGCCAGGCCATGGCCAAGCGCATGCAATTCCAGCATGCCGAGGCCAGCGCGATGGGCGATGCCGAGGAGGAGGCGCTGGCCGGTGCGCAGCCGGACCCGGAGCCGGCTGCGCCGACGATGCGCGAAGGTCCCAAGATCGGCCGCAACGATCCCTGTCCCTGTGGATCGGGCAAGAAATACAAGCATTGCCACGGGCGCCTGTCCTGACCCGAAGCCCCGCCATCCGGCGGGGCTTTTTCGTGGCGGTGGCGGGTGCATCGGCCCCTTCCCATCGCGGCCATGGGCCGCTCCCACAGGGCTTGCCTGAGACCCCCTGAAACCGTTGTAGGAGCGGCCCATGGCCGCGATGCTTTCCCGAGTCCCGAGCAACGGACCCGTCCGGCTCGCGTTGGTACGTGCGGTTGACGTCGCGGCGGCGACCGTCAGCGCGGGGTCGGCTTGTGCCGGTGCGGCTCGGCGGGTACCGAGACGTACTCGGGCTCGGGGCTGTCCAGGCGCATGGCGGTGAGCTTGCCACCCCACACGCAACCGGTGTCCAGGGCGTGCACGCCGAGCCCGGCGAAACGGTCCAGGGCCGACCAGTGGCCGCAGACGATGCGGATGCCGCGCTGGCGCATGCCGGGTACGGCGAACCACGGATACAGGCCGGCCTTCTGGGTGCCCGGGGCACCCTTGGCGTCGAAATCGATGCGTCCGCGCGTGTTGCAAAAGCGCATGCGCGTGAGCATGTTGATGGTCGCGCGCGAACGCTCCATGCCGCGCAGGCGGTGCGACCAGAAGGCGGGATGGTTGCCGAACAGGTTTTTCAGCAACCGGTGGTGGTTGGGACCGCGCAGGTCGCGTTCGACCTCGGCGGCGGCCCGCAGGGCCTGGCGCAGCGTCCAGTGCGGGGCCAGGCCGGCATGCACCATCACCCAGTCCAGTTCCTTGTCGTGGTGCAGCATTTTTTGCTGGCGCAGCCAGGCGAGCAGTTCGGGTGCATCGTCCGCGAACAGCACCTCGCGCAGCTCGGGGTTGACGCGTTCCTGCGCCTCGCGCGGGCGCTCGGCGACCGCCAGCAGGCTGAGGTCGTGGTTGCCGAGCGTGATCACGCTCGATGCCCGCAGCGAGTGGATCAGGCGCAGCGTGTCCAGGGACTGCCCGCCGCGGTTGACCAGGTCGCCGCAGAACCACAGCCGGTCGCGCGCCGGGTCGAAGCCGAGCCGGTCCAGAAGGCGTTGCAGTTCCGGGTAGCAGCCCTGGACGTCGCCGATGGCGTAGGTGGCCATTGTCAGCGTCCTCCCTGTCGTCCGGTCGTGCAGGCGCTCAATGCAACGTCCTCGGGATGACCAGGGTGAACGGTTCGATCAGGGCGTCGAAGCGGGTGCCGTCGTCGGCCAGCATGCGGTAACGGCCCTGCATGGTTCCGACCGCGGTTTCCAGCACGGCGCCGGAGGTGTACTCGTAGTCGTCGCCGGGGCGCAGCCAGGGTTGTTCGCCGACCACGCCGTCGCCGCGCACCTCCTCGACCTTGCCGTTGGCGTCGGTGATGATCCAGTGCCGCGACAGCAGTTGCGCCGGCACCGTTCCGGTGTTGCGCAGGGTGATGGTGTAGGCGAAGACGAAACGGTTGTCGGCGGGGCGGGATTGTTGCGGCACGAAGCGGGTTTGCACCCGGATGTCGAAGGTGTAGGGCATATCGTCGTCCATGGCGTGATTGTCCGGTACCCGTGCCGGATCAGGCAAGCCGTGCGGCGTGGATACGCGCCAGACGCACGAAATCGGCCGGTTCCAGGGTCTCTGCGCGTGCCCGGGGGTCGACGCCGGCCGCGCGCAGCGCCTCGGCATCCAGAAGCTGGCGCAAGGCGTTGGAAAGTGTCTTGCGACGCTGCGCGAATGCCGCCTTGACCACGGTCTCGAGGGAGCCGGGATCCACTTGCGGCCGTTGGTCGGCAGGCAGCGGGGTCAGCCGCACCACGGCCGAGTCCACCTTGGGCGGCGGCGCGAAGGCCGAGGGCGGCACGTCGAACAGCGCATCCACCCGGCACGCCAGTTGCAGCATGACGCTGAGGCGGCCGTAGGTCTTGCCGCCGGGCGCCGCGGCCATGCGCTGGACCACTTCCTTCTGCAGCATGAAATGCATGTCGGCGATCGCGTCGGCATGGGCCAGGCAGTGGAACAGGATGGGGCTGGAGATGTAATAGGGCAGGTTGCCGACGACACGCAGTGGCGTACCGCCGGCCAGCGCGGTGAGGTCGGTTTCCAGCACGTCGCGCTGGATGATGTCCAGTTCGCCCAGCACGGCGGCCTTGCGTTGGAGTGTCGGTATCAGGTCGGTGTCGAGCTCGATGGCGGTCAGCCGGCCGGCCGCGCGCAGCAGGGGCAGGGTCAGCGCGCCTTCGCCGGGGCCGATCTCGACCAGCCGGTCGCCGTCCCGCGGCGCCAGGGCGCGGATGATCGCGTCGATATAGTGGCTTTCACGCAGAAAGTGCTGGCCGTAGTGCTTTTTGGGGCGATGCGACATGGTTCAGGCGGTCCGCGGTGCGGCCAGCCGCAGTGCCATCCGGGTCGCGGCGACCAGGCTGGCCGGGTCGGCACGGCCGGTGCCGGCCAGGTCCAGCGCGGTACCGTGGTCGACCGAGGTGCGTACGAAGGGCAGGCCGAGGGTGATGTTCACGGTGCGGTCGAAAGCTTCGCTCTTCAGCACCGGCAGGGCCTGGTCGTGATACATCGCCAGCACCGCGTCGTAGCCTGCCCGCTGTGCCGGCACGAATGCGGTGTCTGCCGGCAGCGGCCCGAGCAGCAACATGCCGTGCTCGCGCAGGCGCGTCAGCGTCGGGATGATGACGTCGATCTCCTCGCGACCCAGGTGGCCGCCCTCGCCGGCATGCGGGTTGAGACCGAGCACGGCCAGCCGCGGCCGGTCCAGGCCGAAACGCTCGCGCAGGGCCTGCTCGACGATGCCGAGCGTGCGTTCCAGGCGTTCGCCGGTGATCGCCGCCGGTACCGCCGACAGGGGCATGTGGGTGGTGGCCAGCGTGACTCGCAACGTGTCGCTGGCCAGCATCATCACCACGTCGCATCCGGCGCGTTGCGCCAGGAATTCGGTATGGCCGCTGAAGGTTTCGCCGGCCTCGTTGATCACGGATTTTTGCACCGGCGCGGTCACCATGGCGGCGAATTCCCCGTCCAGGCAGCCGTCGGTGGCACGTGCCAGCAGGTTGAGCACGTGGAAGGCATTGCGCGGGTCGGGCTTGCCGGGTACTTCCGGCGCGCGCAAGGGGGTATGGATCAGGCGCAGCGTGCCCGGCGCGCGCAGGTGGCGCGGCTTGCCGTCGTAGTCCTCGAGGCGCAGCGTGACGCCGGTGCGCCGCGCCGCACGGCGCAGCAGGTCCGCATCGGTGATGGCGACCAGGTCGGCGGCCATCGGCAGGGTTGCCAGGCGGGCCAGCAACTCCGGGCCGACGCCGGCCGGCTCGCCGGCGGTCAGCGCCAGCCGCGGCAGGACGTCGGCGGGAGGTTCGCTCACGACTTGTTCTGGGTCTGATCCGGGTCGCGCAGGGACGGGATGCGGATGTCCACGAAGGAGCTGGAACGCAATTCGCGCAGGAAATCCTCGTAGGCCTGCTGGGCCTTGCGGTTGCCGATGGCCATGCGTGCGCGCTGGCGCTGCATTTCGTCGGTGACGTCGCTCTCGCGCTGCCCTTCGAGCATCACGATGTCCCAGCCGGCCGGCGTCTGGAAGGGTTCGGAGACCTGGCCTTCCTTCAGGCCGCGCAAGGCGTTGGCCACGGCTTCGCCGTGATCTTCCAACTGGAACCAGCCGAGGTCGCCGCCAATGTTGGCCGAGGTGTCGTCGTCGGAGTTTTCCTTGGCCAGTTTGGCGAAATCCTTGGGCTTGGCGCTGAGCTTCTTGTACAGGTCTTCGGCCTTCTGGCGGGCCTGCTCGGCACTGACCAGCTCGCTGGGCTTGATGAGGATCTGGCGCGCGTGGTACTCGGTGACCACGTCACGGTCGTTGTTCTGGCGCTCGATCAGCTTCAGGATGTGGAAGCCGGTCGGGCCGCGCAGCGGCGGGGTCACCTCACCCGGCTGCATCTTGGTGACCAGGTCGGCGAAGCCGGGCGGAATCTCGTTCATGCCGCGCCAGCCGAGGTCGCCGCCGTCCAGGGCGTCCTGGGCCTCGGAGTAGCGGATCGCCGCGGCACTGAAGTCCATGCCGCTCTTGATGGCCTGCTCGGCCTTGTCCGCCTTGCTCTTGGCCTGTTCGATGTCGTCCGGGCCGGCTCCCTGCGGCAGGTTGATCTCGATGTGCGCCAGGTGCACACGGCCGGCGTTGAAGGACGGGTCCTTCAGCATGTTGTCGATTTCCGCGTCGGTCACCTGCACCGAGCTCTGCACCACCTGGTCACGCAGTTTCTGCACCAGCACCTGCTCGGCGACGTTCTGCTGGAAGGCGGCGAAGCTGCCGCCCTGCTGGGCGATCGCCTGGCGCAGCTGGTCCGGCGTCATGTGGTTGCCGGAGGCGATGTTGCCGATGGCGTTGCTGACATCGTTCTGCGACACGCGCACGCCCTGCTCCTGGGCGCGCTGCACCTGCAGCTTCATCAGGATCAGGCGGTTCAGTACCTGGCGTTCCAGCACGTCGTGCGGCGGCAGTTGCTCGGGATTCGAGGCGTACTGCTGTTGCACCGACTGCATGGCCTGGTCGAGGTCGCTCTGCAGGATGACGTCCTCCTCCACCACGGCCACGATGCGGTCGATCTTGCCGTCGTCGGCCGGCTGGCCGGGCGCGTTGCCGGGCAGGAACTGGGCGTGGGCGACGGAAGCCAGCGTGAAGGCCAGCAGGAAGGCGAACAAGGGGGAAATCTGCTTCATCGGAGGTAAACCTGGTGGAAGCCGGCACCGCCGCGGACGAACCGCGACGACGGAAGATGGTCTTGAGACAGCACGGGCCGGCGCATGTTCAACCCGCGTCATGCGTGCCGGGAACGTGCGCCCGACACTTACTGATAGCCAAGAATAGCATGGCGCAGGAAGTCCTCGGTTTGCGGACTGAAGCTGCCCAGGCCCTTGAACTGCACCTGCAGCATCACGGCGTTGTCGGTGTCGCCGTGCACGTTGCGCACATAATGACGCCCCATCAGGCGCACCGCCACGCAGCAGCTGTCGTATTCCACGCCGAACAAGGCCGCCAGGGTCTTGGGCTGGCCGCGTTCCCAGTGCGTGTTGTCGCGCAGCTGGACATTCCAGCGCCCCAGCAGGCGCCAGCGTTCGTTGATGGGTACGATGGCCGAGGCGTCGAACTGCTCCATGTAGTTGAGGCGGTAGCGGTAGGCGAAGTTGACCAGCCCGCGCGGGCCCAGGCGCCGCTGTACCTGCAGGGTGCCCACCGAGGTGCGCCGGTCGTTGGGATCCCACTGGTAGACGCTGTTCAGGCGCCAGGTCGGACTGAGGCTGAGGCTCATCTGGGCCACGTAGTCGGACCCGTCGAAGTCGGTGCCGTGGCTGCGACGGTTCAGCTGCACGCGCTGCGGCGAAAAGTAGCGGATCTGTCCAACACTGAACGCGGCCTTCTCGACACCACTGGTATCCAGCAGGCGCGAGGTGAGGGCGGCGGTCAGGTTGTTGGCGTCCATTTGCCGGTCGGCGCCCGAAAAACGGTTGGGCGAGAACAGCTGCCACCAGGCGAATTGCATCGAGCGGGTGTCGAAGATGGGCTGGTCGCGCTGATCGCGGTAGGGCACGTACAGGTAGTACAGGCGCGGCTCCAGGGTTTGCTTGTAGGCGTGCCCGAACAGCGACGTGTCACGCTCGAACACCAGTCCGCTGTCGATACTGGCGATAGGCAGGCTGCGTGACGGTGAATGGTTGGTGTAGCCGTAGTGGTCCGGATCGTCGACCAGCTCGTAGCCGGTGTAGCGCCAGGCCATGCGCGGGCGCACGTACCAGGCCGGCCCCTGGAAGTCGGCCTGCACCCAGGGTTGCATGTCCAGCCGGTTGCCCTCGACCGAATCGTCCTTGCGGAAGGCCACGGCCTCGTTGTCCATGCCGAAGGTGACATGGCGCGACAGCGGCATGTCGATGTTGAAGGTCGCCCGCGGCCAGCGTTTGTACTGCACGTGGCTGTCGTCGTAGATGGGGTCGACGTTCTGGTAGTCGTCCGCACCCAGCGAGGCCGTCCACCAGTCGCCGTAGCCGCGCAGGTAGCCGTTGGAGTGCAGCGAGGAGGGCGTGGTGTAGCCCTTCAGGTCGGACTGGAAGTCCTGGAAGTAGTACTTGTCCGAGGCCCGCTTGATGGAGGTGCTGAAGCTCCAGTCGTCGCTGATCCGGCTGCGGTTCTTGAATTGCAGCAGGTAGCGGTCGGCGCCGTCGTCGATGTCGCGGTCGCGGTGGTTGCGGTCGCTGCCGGCGCGATGGTCGTTGGGCAGGTAGTCCACGTCCAGTTCGCCGCGCGTGCCGCCGAACAGGTAGCGGAACTGCCCGCCCAGCATCAGGCCGCGCTCGGTGTACAGCTGCGGCGTCAACGTGGCGTCGTAGTTGGGCGCCAGGTTCAGGTAGTACGGCACGCTGAGCATGAAGCCCGAGTTGCCGTTGTTGGCAAACGTGGGATACAGGAAACCCGATTTGCGGCGGTCGTCGATGGGAAAGCTCATGTACGGCAGATACAGGAACGGCACGTCCCACAGGCGCATGGTCGCGCCGCGTGCCACGCCGGTGCCAGTGACCTTGTCGGTGCGGATGCTCTTGGCACGGAACTCCCAGGTACGGTGGCCGGGGTCGCAGGTGGAGTAGGTGGCCTGCGAAAAGTCGTGATGATCGGCGTCACGCATTTCCGCGTGTGCCGCGGTACCGTTGCCGCGCGAGGCCAGCATCTGGTAACGCACGTCGCTGGCCTGCGAGTGATCCGGCCGGGTGGTGCCGTGGATGCGCGAGGCCGACAGCAGCGCCGCGCTGTCCTGCCAGGTCACGCTGCCGCGCGCATCATAGGCCGTGGTGCGGTCGTTGTAATCGATGTGATCGGCCTGCAGCAGCTGGTCGTAACGCTGCAGGCTGACATTGCCGTCCAGGTGATAGATGGCGCGGTCGGCGGCGTCGGAGTGCTCGGCGTGCACGTCGGTGACGGCCTGTTCGCGGCCGTCGGCGTCGTGCGGCAGGTCGGGCCGGTAGAACGCCAGCAGCGCGTTGGGCCGGCACAGCGCGTAGCTGACCGGGCGCGGCGGGCAGCTGAAGGTGCCCAGCGGGCACGGTTCGAAGGGGGCCTCCTGGCGTGCCGGAATGGTCGTCGGCGCCTCCGCCACTTCCTGCGCGGCAGCCAGCGCCGGCACGGCCAGACCGGCCATGGTGGCGGTGATGGCCCAAGCCAGCGCGCGCCGGGCGGGGCGTCGGGTTGCGTCGGTCGGCACGGGGCCGGTCTCCTTGGAATGCTGGGGGATTACGCTAGCAGAAAGCATTGGCGGCGGGCATGGCGAGGGCGGGTCACTCCGGCAGCAGCTCGGTCACATGCGCGACCACGCCGGCACACAAGGCGTTCAAATCATACCCTCCCTCCAGGCACGACACGATGCGCCCGTGCGCATGGGCGCGGGCGAGGTCGACCAGGCGCTCGGTGATCCAGGCGTAATCGTCGGTGCGCAGCACCAGGTCGGCCAGGGGGTCCTCGCGATGCGCGTCGAAGCCGGCCGAGACCAGCACCAGCTGGGGCCGGAAGGCATGCAGGCGCGGCAGCAGGTGGTCCTGCCAGGTGCCGCGAAACTCCGCCGATCCGCTGCCGGCCGGCAGCGGGGCATTCCACAGGTGGCCGTCGTCGGTGTCGTCGGCGCGGCCGGTGTGCGGGTACAGGTCGCCCTGGTGGCTCGAGGCGTATGCGACGCGCGGCTCACTGGCGAAAATATCCTGGGTGCCGTTGCCATGGTGCACGTCGAAATCGACGATCGCGACCCGTTTCAGGCGGTGCACGGCGAGCGCGTGCGCGGCGGCGACGGCCACGTTGTTGAACAGGCAAAAGCCCATCGCCCGGTCCGCGGTGGCATGGTGGCCGGGCGGACGCACGGCGCAGAAGGCGTGCGCGACCTGGCCGCGCATCACCGCGTCGACCGCGGCGCAGGCCGCACCGGCGGCGCGCGCGGCGGCTTCGGGCGAGCCGCTGGACATCCAGGTGTCTTCGTCCAGGCGCTGCAGCGTGTCTTTGATCGTGGCGCCGAGAATGCGCTCGACGTGGTCGGCCGTGTGCACCCGCAGCAGCTGTTCGCGCGTGGCCCGGGGTGCCGGGATACGGTCCAGGGCCGCGAAGCGGTCGTGGTCCAGAGCCTCCAGGATACCGGCCAGACGGCGCGGCGATTCGGGGTGTCCCGGGCCGGGAACGTGGTTCAGGCAGGCCGGATGCGTGTACAGGTGCAGCACGGGCCGTCGCTCAGGCCTGCGGTTTCTTGCGGCGCTCGTGTTGCCACAGCACCTCGCCGTGGCCGCCGCTGCGCGCCAGCACGCGGGCCATCACGAACAACAGGTCGGACAGACGGTTGAGGTAGTGGCGCGGCTGCGGCCGGATGTCCTCGTCGCGGGCCAGTGTCACCACGGCACGCTCGGCGCGGCGGCACACGGTGCGGGCCAGGTGGCAGGTGGCCGCGGCCATGCCGCCACCGGGAAGGATGAATTCCTTGAGTTTCGGCAGGTCGGCGTTGAGCTCGTCCAGGATGTTTTCCAGGCGTTCGACGTCGGCGTCGTGGATCATCTCCATGCCCGGAATGCACAACTCGCCGCCGAGGTCGAACAGGTCGTGCTGGATCTGCACCAGCGCCTCGCGCACGGCATCCGGCACGCCGTCGCAGGCCAATACCATGCCGACGGTGCTGTTGAGTTCGTCGGTGGTGCCGTAGGCCGCGACACGGGCCGCGTCCTTGGGCACGCGCGAGCCGTCACCGAGGCCGGTCGAGCCGTCATCCCCGGTGCGGGTATAGATCTTGGACAGACGGTTACCCATGTGCCTTCAGCCCCGTTCCGCTCAGTGCGCGCGCCGGCGCTGCGGCAGGGCCCGCGCCAGCTGCACGGCCAAGGCGTGCAGCACGGCAGCGATGGCCACGTACAGCGCGGTGGTGCGCAGGTACGGCAGGTACCAGTCGGCGTAGTTGGCGGCCCAACCGCCAAGGCTGGGAGACGCGACGCTGTCGCTCAGCCAGTAGAAGCTGCCTTGCGCGATCAGGTGGCACACCGCCGTGGAGGCGACGAGCGTGGCCGCGGCAATGCCCAGCGAGCGCCAGTTGAAGCCGATGCCGGCACGGCGCATGAGCGCGCCGCCGAACCACATCGCGCCGTAGGCGGCGATCAGGAACCAGTAGGCGGCCGACACGCAGTAATGCGACCAGAAGTTGATGCCCTGGCCGCTGATGACGATGTAGTCGATCAGTACCGCTTCGGCCAACAGCAGCGGGAAGGCCCAGCGCGCGGCACCGCGCAGGTAGAAGCCGCCCAGCAGGAACAGGGCCCAGGACGCGTCGGGAACGGGGGCGAAATGGTTGATGCGCGTGGCGGCCATCACGAGGGCGAGCAACGCGAAGATGCCGACACGCTGATTCTGGGTCAGGTTCATGGAGGAGCTCCACAGGTAGCAGGATGGGACGGGGCGGCATCGCCGGCAGGCCTTTCGTGGACGGCGGCGAGGCGTCTCGCGCCGGCGCCGGAAGACGCCTGCCGCGGCACCATGTGACATCGTGCCGCCGCCACGTCAGTTTAGCCGAAGATGCATCGATCCGCGTATCATCGGCGGCATGACCGAGCATACCGATATTCTCGTCGTGGGCGGCGGGCTGGTCGGCGCCAGCCTGGCCATCGCCCTGGACGCGGCCGGCCGCCGTGCCACCATGGTCGAGGCTTTCGTGCCGAAGGCCGGTTCGCCGCCGCGCGCCGACGAACGCAACCTGGCGCTGGCCCGGGCCAGCGTGAACGGCTTGCGCGCGTTGGGCGTGTGGCCGCATGTCGACGCGCACGCCACCGCCATCCGCCGCATCCACGTCAGCCGTGCCGGTGAGTTCGGCGCCACGCGCCTGGAAGCGGCACGCCTGGGTCTGGATGCCCTGGGCTGGACGGTACCGGCCAGCCGCCTGGGGGCGGCACTGGCGACACGGCTGGACGCCTGCACGCAGCTGGAGCGGTTGGCCCCCGCACGCGTGGCGTCCATCCATCCGGAAACCGACGGCTGGCGCGTGTGCCTCGATGCCGACGCGGCCAGTCGCGAGATCCACACGCGCCTTCTGGTGGGTGCGGACGGCACCGATTCCACGATCCGCGACGCCCTGGGCATCGCCACTGATGGCGAGGATTACCGGCAAACGCTCATGGTCACCACGGTGGCGACCGAGCGTGCCATGCAGGGGCGCGCCTGGGAACGTTTCAGCGATGCCGGACCGGTGGCGTTGCTGCCGCTGGCCGGCGGCCGGGCCGGACTGGTGTTGACGGTGGACGCCGATCAGGCCGATGCCGTCGCGGCGCTGGACGATGCTGCTTTCATGGCGTTGGCACAGGCCCGCTTCGGCTGGCGAGTGGGGCGCCTGACGCGGCCGGGGCGGCGTTTCGTGCATCCGATTCGGCGTGTCGCGGCGCGGTCGTTGACCGCTCCGCGCGCGGTACTGGTCGGCAACGCCGCCCAGACCATCCACCCGATCGGTGCACAGGGCTTCAACCTGGGCCTGCGCGATGCGCTGACCCTGGCCGAACTGGTGGCCGGTGCCGACGATCCCGGCGCGTCGTCGCGGCTGGACGATTACGCGTGCCGGCGCGCCCCGGACCGCGACGGCGTCATGGCCATGAGCCATGGCCTGATCCGCCTGGCCTGTCTGGATGCGCCGGTCCTGGCGCCACTGCGTACGCTGGGCATGCTGGCGTTCGATCGCGTGCCGCCGCTGCGGCGGGCGATGTTGCGCCGCGGCATGGGCTTTCGCGGTCGCCCACCCCGTGCCGTGCTGGAGACCCGCCGATGACCGCCTCCGATACCGTGTCGCCTGTCGTGCCGCGTCGCCGCCGGCGCCAGTCTGTCCGCGACGTCATCGTGGTCGGTGGCGGTATGGCCGGTGCCGCCGCAGCCCTGGCGCTGGCCCGCGACGGCCTGGACGTGACCCTGATCGAGACGCGGCATCCGACGCCATGGGTGGCCGCGGACGAGGTGGACCTGCGCGTGGTCGCGCTGGCGCCGTCGTCGGTGGTCTGCCTGGATGATCTTGGTGTTTGGGCAGCGGTGCGCGCCGCGCGGGCCCAGCCGTATCGCCACATGCATGTGTGGGACGCCGAAAACGGTGCGGTCCTGGACATCGACGCGGCCGACGGCGGGCACGCCGAGATGGGCTGGATCGTCGAGAATCGCCTGGTGCAGCACCAATTGTGGCAGGCACTGGCGGCGGCCGGTGTGCATTGCCGTTGTCCGGCCACCGTGGCTGGTCTGGACATGTCGGCCGAGCATGTCGCCGTGCGCCTGGAAGACGGCGATGTGCTGGACGCGCGGGTGCTGGTCGCGGCCGATGGCGCCGCCTCGCCGGTGCGACGCATGGCCGGCATCACCACCCGCGGACGCGATTACGACCAGCGCGCCGTGGTCGCCCACGTGGACACCGCGCGAGCGCATCGCGAAACGGCGTGGCAGCGCTTCATGCCGGGCGGACCGTTGGCATTTCTGCCGCTGGATGACGGTCGCTGCTCGGTGGTGTGGTCGTTGCCGGACGCCGGCGCGGCACGGGTGCTGGCGATGGACGACGCGGCGTTCTGTCGCGCGTTGTCGGTGGCCGGCGACATGTGCCTCGGGCCGGTCACGGGCAGTGGTCCCCGCGCCGCGTTTCCGTTGCGCCTGACGCTTGCCCGCGACTTTCATCGCGGCCGCGTGGTCTTGCTGGGCGACGCGGCGCACGCCGTGCATCCGCTGGCCGGGCAGGGCATCAACCTGGGTCTGCGTGACGTGGTCGGGTTGCGCGAAGTGCTCACCACCGCCCATGCCGCCGGTGGCGACATCGGCGCCCCCCACGTGCTGGCCCGCTACGCGCGCCGCCGGCGCAGTGCCGACACCGTGGATGCGCTGTCATTGGACGCGTTGGCCCGCATCTACGCCTGGCAAACGCCGCCACTGGTGGCACTGCGCGGGCTGGGCATGCGCGCCGTCAACCGGTTGTCGCCGCTGAAGCGGGCACTGGCCGCACACGCGGCCGGGCGCTGAGCATCCCCGGCCGGGATGCCGGTCAGGGGTGCATGGCGGTCAGTAAGTGCGCTCGACGGCGTAATTGGCCACCGCGATCATGGCGTCGCGCCACTTCGAGGCCGGCAGGCACGCCAGCGCGGCGCGCGCGCGTGTCGCATGGGCCTGCGCCAGGGTGCGGGTGCGCTGCAGGGCGCTGCTCTGGCGAATGAAGCCGATGACCTCCTCCAGGGCGTCGCGCTCGCCATGTTCGATGGCATGGCGCAGGGCGCCGGCCTGATCCGGGGAAGCTTCCTCCAGCGCGTAGATCAGTGGCAGCGTCGGCTTGCCTTCGGCCAGGTCGTCGCCGATGTTCTTGCCGAGGGTGTCGGCGTCGGAGACGTAGTCGAGCAGATCGTCGGCGATCTGGAACGCGTAGCCGAGCTGCATGCCGTAGTCGCGCAACGCCGCCACCTGTGTGTCGGGCAGGCCGCCCAGCACCCCGCCCAGTTGCGTGGCCGCGGCGAACAACACCGCCGTCTTGCGCTCGATCACGCCCAGGTAGGCGGTCTCGTCGATGTCCGGGTTGCCGATGTTCAGCAGTTGCAGCACCTCGCCTTCGGCGATGATGTTGGTGGTGTCGGCCAGCACCCGCATGATGGTCATGTCGTCGAGCTCCACCATCAACTGGAAGGCCCGCGAATACAGGAAGTCGCCCACCAGCACGCTGGCGGCGTTGCCCCACATGGTGTTGGCGGTCTGGCGTCCGCGCCGCAGCTCCGATTCGTCCACCACGTCGTCGTGCAGCAGCGTCGAGGTGTGGATGAACTCGATCACCGCCGCCAGCTGCGCGTGCGCCTCGCCCTCGTAGCCGGCCGCGCGTGCCGCCAGCACGTGCAGCACCGGACGCAGACGCTTGCCGCCGCCGTCGATGATGTGCGCCGCGATCTGGTTGATCAGGGCCACGTGCGAGGACAGGCGGCGGCGGATCAGGGCGTCCACGGCATCCATGTCGGGCGCGGCCAGGGCGCGTGCGGCCGGATAGTCGGGCACGGACTCGGTGACGAGGCGGGTGGCGGAAGTGCTCATGAAGTAACTGTTTGAATCAAGACCGGCAATTATAGGTGCAAAGCGCGCCGCGGTGATGTGCCACAGTCCGGGCCGGTGGCATGACCTCTTATACTTGATGCCTTTCCACCGCGCGGACGCCTCGTGAGCAAACTCAGCAAGCGTGAACTCAACACCGCACTGGCGCTCTCCAGCGTGGTCGGCCTGCGCATGTTCGGGTTGTTCCTGATCATGCCGGTGTTCACCGTCTACGCGATGCGCCTGCCCGGTGCGACGGCCTTCCTGGTGGGCCTGGCAATCGGCATCTACGGTTTTGCCCAGGCGCTGTTGCAGGTCCCCGTGGGTCTGGCCTCGGACCGCATCGGGCGGCACCTGACCATCAGCATCGGTTTGGGCGTGTTTTTTCTCGGCTCGCTGGTGGCGGCGCTGTCCAGCG
Organism: uncultured Rhodanobacteraceae bacterium; assembly: GCA_964566965.1. GTDB lineage: Bacteria > Pseudomonadota > Gammaproteobacteria > Xanthomonadales > Rhodanobacteraceae > Oleiagrimonas. The sequence continues at coordinate 16,500 of CAZMKO010000001.1, read as the reverse complement.
ACATCACCGGCATCATCATCGGGCGCGTGCTGCAGGGCATGGGGGCCGTCTCCGGCGCCAGCCAGGCGCTGGCCGCGGACCATTCGCATGACGACAACCGCAGCAAGGTGATGGGCATCATCGGCGTCAGCATCGGCCTGGCCTTCGTGCTGGCGATCATCCTCAGTGCGCCCCTGGCCGCCGTGGCCGGCCTGCCGGGCCTGTTCGGCCTGACCGCCGTGCTGGCCCTCGGTGCCGTCGGCCTGCTGTGGGCGGTGGTGCCGCGCCCACGCCGGCACCGCGCGCCGGAAGCGGCACACTGGTCGGCCGTGCTGCGCATGGTGGTGCGCCCGCAACTGGCGGTGCTGAACCTGTCGGTATTCATGATGCATGCCATGTTGACGGCGGCCTTCGTGGCGTTGCCGTTGCTGCTGGTCGAGCGCACCGGCATCGCGCTGGCACACCAGTGGCAGCTGTACTTGCCGGTGATGCTGGTGTCGGCCGTGGTCATGGGCGTGGTGCTGCGCCGGGTGACCTCGCTGGCCGGCAACATGCGCCTGGTGCTGGTGTGTGCGCTGGGCCTGGGGTTGGCTCTGCTGGGGTTCGGTGTCGACAGCGGCAGCCATGTGCTGCTGTGGGTGTCGGCCGTGGTGTTTTTCAGTGCCTTCAACCTGCTTGAAGCCAGTCTGCCCAGCCTGGTCTCGCGATTGGCGCCGCCGCATCTGCGCGGGGCCGCCATGGGCGCCTACGCCACCTGCCAGTTCCTCGGGGCCGGAGTGGGTGGCGTGCTGGGGGGCGCGGTGCTGGCGCACCTGGGGCAGTCGGGCGTGTTCCTGGCCGGCGCGCTGCTGGTGGTGGTGTGGTTGCCGCTGCTGTGGTGGGGGCGCCATCGCGTGGTGGCCGCCGGAGCGGCGGTGCCGGCCTGACGGCGCGACGGCGTGGGGGGGTGGATGACGCGCCGGATCGACAAATTCCGACCCGTGAACGGGCGTCGCGCCACTGCAGGATGACGCGGCGGCTATGCTACGATCGCTGCATCTTTTGCAGTATCAGAACCGGGGACAGCACCCATGGCACGAGGCGTCAACAAAGTCATCCTGATCGGCAACCTCGGCGCCGATCCCGACACCCGCTACACCGGCAGCGGCACTCCCGTGTGCACACTGAGCCTGGCCACGTCCGAATCGTGGATGGACAAACAGTCCGGCCAACGTCAGGAGCGCACCGAGTGGCACCGCGTGAAGGTGTTCGGCAAGCTGGCCGAGATCTGCCAGGAATACCTGCGCAAGGGCCGGCAGGTATACATCGAGGGCTCGCTGCGCACCGACAAGTACACCGGCAAGGACGGCATCGAGCGTTATTCCACCGACATCATCGCCAACAACATGCAGATGCTGGGCGGTCCCGGTGGCGAGGGCGGCGGCTATGGCGGCGGCGGCGGTTACAGCCGCGGACCGGCTCCGGCACGCGCGCCGGCTCCGCAGCGTGGCCCCGCTCCGGCGGCGCCACAGCCGCAACCGGGCCCGCCCGACGCCGGCTTCGAGGACGACGACATTCCGTTCTGAGCCACCTTTTTCCCGCGCATCGGGCGACCGCCCGGCGCGCATGGGCGGCGGGGTTTGGCGATGCCGACCCCGCCGTTTTGTTTTTTGCCGGAAGAGGCTCCGGCCGGACGCCATCATGAATGACACTTCCGCATGCATCCGTACCGTGGCCGCGGTGATCGATGACGGCACCGGCGCCGTGTTGCTGGTGCGCAAGCGCGGGACGGCAGTGTTCATCCAGCCCGGCGGCAAGCCCGAGCCGGATGAAACGCCGCTGCAGACGCTGGCGCGGGAATTGCACGAGGAGCTGGGCGTGCGCCTTGATGCGGCCGGCGCGCGCGAGCTGGGCCGGTTCGAGGCCGACGCCGTGCACGAGCCGGGACGGCGCGTGCGTACCATGGCATTTTGTTGCCGTGTGTCGGGGCGACCGTCGCCGCGGGCGGAAATCGCCGAGCTGGCATGGGTGCCGGCGGCCGGACCGTACCCGGTACCGGTGGCACCGCTCAGCGCCGCGCACATCCTGCCGGCCTACGTGGCACGCCTGTCGCCTCCGACGCTCTGAGAGCGTGTGAAAAAATCGCCCACCTGCTGCGCGTGCCGCCGGGCGCGCGCGTCCGCGTCAGCGTGCCAATTGGTCGAGCAGTTCGTGGCAGGCGCCCATGGTGTGGTAGTCGGTCTTGCCGGCCGGGCTTTTTTCGTCGTCGTACTTGCGGTTGTCGCGGGTGAGGATGCGGTACCAGGCGCCGTACCGGTGGTCGACGAAGTGTGTCCAGGCGTATTGCCACAGACGCTCGTACCATTGCCAGTAGGCGTCTTCGCCGCTGCGTTCGGCAAGCAGCGCGGCGGCGGTCAACGACTCGGCCTGTACCCAGTAGTACTTGTCGTCGTCGCAGAAGCCGCCGGCCGGGTCGAGGCCGTACACGAGGCCGCCATGGGCCTCATCCCATCCGCGTGCCACGGCGGTGTCGAACAGGTGGCGCGCGGTGGGCAGCAGCCAGTCGGCATCGACATGGCGAGCCAGGATCATCAGCAGCTTGGCCCACTCGGTCTGGTGGCCGACCTGGAATCCCCAGGGACGGAACAGGTGCCGGGGGTTGTCGCGGTTGTAGTCCCAGTCGATGCGCCAGTCGGCGTGGTAATGCTCCCAGACCAGATGCTCGTCGGTGAGCCCGGCCTGGCGCCGGGTCATGTGGTCGGCCAGCAGCAGGGCGCGATCCAGGTAGTGGCGCTCGCCGCTGGCGTCGAAGGCCGCCAGCATGGCCTCGCACATGTGCATGTTGGCGTTTTGCCCGCGGTACGGGCCGACGTGCCACGTGGCGTCGGCCTCGTCGCGGTACAGGCCGGCGTCGGCATCCCAGAAGCGGTGTTCCAGAAGGTCGTGCGTTTCGGCCATCCACGCGGCCGCCTCGGCGATGCCGGCACGGACGGCGCTGGCGCAGGCGACCATCACGAACGCCAGACCGTAGCAGTGGTTGGTGGTGTCCTCGGGCTTGCCGTCGCGCAGGGTCCAGGCATAGCCTCCGGTGTCCGGGTTGCGATGGGCGCGGCGCAGAAAGTCCAGGCAATGGCGCGCGGCGTCGAGGTAGTCGCGGTCGCCGAAGCGGCGCGCGGCGGTGGCGTAATCGAACACGAAGCGCGCGCTGCTGACCAGGTGGCGGTGGTGGCGGTCGTAGATGCGACCGTCATCCTTGAAGTAGTGGAAGCATCCGCCAACCGGATCCAGGCATCGCGGATGGTAGAAGTCCATGATGTCGCGGATGTGGCGGCGCAGGAAGTCGGGCGAGCGGAAATCGGGGAAGTCGTTCATGCGTGCTGCTCCAGGAAGTCCAGGACGGTGGCGCGGTCCGGCATGGCGCTGAACGAACCGGTGCGGGTGACGGCCAGGGCGCCGCAGGCCGCGGCGAAACGCAGCCATGTGTCGCGGCGTGGGGCGTCGCGCATCAACGCCTCGAGGTCGTCCGGACCGAGCGCCTGTTCGGCCAGGCCGTGCAGAAGGCCGCCGACGAAGGCGTCGCCGGCGCCGGTGCTGTCGCGTGCCGGAACCGCGTACACCGGCAACGTGCCCTGCGCGTGCGGGGTGAACCAGGTCAACGGGGCGTCGCCGTCGGTGACCACCAGAATCCGTGTGCCGCCTTGCCAGAGACGCGCGCGGGCCGCCGCGTCGCCACCGGCATCCCGGCCCAGGAAGGTCATTTCCTCGGCACTCAGTTTCACCAGGTGGGCCAGTGCCAGCGCCTTCCAGAGACGCGATGCCGGTTGGACGTCGCGTGGCCACAGCGCCGGACGCAGGTTCATGTCGAAACTGACCAGGGCGCCGGCCGACCGCGCCAGACGCATGCCGGCCAGGGTGGTTTCGGCGATGTCGGCTTCGGTCAGGCTGCAGGACCCGGCGTGGAAGATCGCCGCCGAATCCAGCAGGTCGGGAGCGAAGTCGGTGCGGCGGAACAGCAAATCGGCCGCGGGTGGGCGGTAGAAGCTGAAACTGCGCTCGCCGCGGGCATCCAGCGCCACGAAGGCCAGCGCCGTGTTGGCCGCATCGGTACGCCGTATCGCGCCGACGTCCACATCGGCCTCGCGCAGCGCGTGCAGCAACATGTCGCCGAACATGTCCGCGCCGAGCATGCCCGCGAAGGTGGCGCGTCGGCCCAGCCGGGTCACGGCCACGGCGACGTTGGCGGGGGCACCACCGGGGTGGGGAACGAAGGCCGGCGTGTCGTGGCCGGGACGGGGTTCGGCGTGGAAGTCGATCAATGCTTCACCGAACGTGACGATGCCGTGTTTCATGCCGTGTGCGATCCCTTGAGGCCGTAGAAGAGGATGTAGGCGTAGCAGGCCAGCGGCAGCACGAACGATGCCTGCACCCCGACATGGTCGGCCAGCAGCCCCTGTGCCGGCGGGATCAGCGCGCCGCCGACGATGCCCATGATCATCAGGCTGGAAGCGCGCCCGGTCAGGGGGCCCATTTTTTCGATGCCGAGGGTGAAAATGGTCGGGAACATCACCGAATTGAACAGGCCGATGGCGACCACGCTGGCCACCGCCGGCGTGCCGTGTGTGGACATGGTGGTCACCACCAGCAACGCGGCCACCAGGGCGAAGGCGGCCAGCATGCGGCGCGGGTCGATGCGTTTCATCAGCAGCCAGCCCACGAATCGGCCCGCCATCGCGCCGCCCCAGTACAGTGCCACGTAGCGCGTGGCGGCCGCCTCGCTGATGCCGCCGATGTCGGGCAGCGCGATGTAGTTGATCAGGAAACTGCCGATGCTGACCTCGGCGCCGACGTACACGAAGATCGCCACCACGCCCAGGGCCACGTGCCGGTGGCGCAGGGCGTCCAGGAACCCGTGCCGGCGCTCCGGCGTGTGGTCGGTGTCGGCCTTCAGCGAGGGCAGGCGGAACCAGTGGATGGCCAACGCGATCAGCACCAGCACGCCGGCCAGTACCAGGTAGGGTCCCTGCACCAGGCGCGCCTGCGCCAGGCGATAGGCCACCTGCTGCGCGGCCGGCATCTGTGCCACCGCGGTCGCCGCCAGGGTGGTGCCGGTGAGGATCAGCGGGCCGATCACGTAGGGGCCGATGACCGTGCCCAGCGAGTTGAACATCTGCGCCAGGTTCAGGCGGCTGGACGCCAGGCGTTCCTCGCCGAGCAGGCTGACATACGGGTTGGCGGCCACCTGCAGCCCGGTGATGCCGGTGGCCATGATGAAGAAGGCCAGCAGGAACACCGGGTACGAGGTCATGTTGGCCGCCGGCAGGAACAGCAGCGCGCCGAGCGCCGTGACCAGCAGGCCGAGGATGATGGTGGCGCGGTAGCCGACCCGGTTGAGCACCGCGCCGCAGGGCACCGACATGATGAAGTAGGCACCGAAGAACGTGAACTGGACCAGCATCGCCTGCGCGTAGTTCAGCGTGAAAAGGGCCTTGAGATGCGGGATCAGCACATCGTTGAGAACGGTCATCAGTCCCCACATCAGGAACACGGCGTTGACGACGATCAGGGCGGTGCGGGTGCTGGCGACACGAGTGTGGTTCATGCGGGCGGGACCTGCGTCAGTGGCGGGATGGCGGAACGGTTCACGATGCCGGGGCGGCGGTGCTGGCCCGGATCACCAGGCGTGCGGGCGCGACCAGATGGCGTGGCGCGATCGCCGGGTCGCGGATGCGTTCGAGCAGGCGCGATGCCGCGTCGCGTCCGCGTGCGCGCGGATCGGTAGCCAGCGTGGTCAGGGGTGGAAAACTGACGCCGGCCTCGGGAATGTCGTCGAAGCCGGTGACCGCGAAATCCGGCCCCGGGCGCAGGCCCTGGGCCGCCAGGCCCAGCATCAGTCCCAGCGCCACCGCGTCGTTGTAGCAGACCGCGGCAGTGGGGGCCGGCGCGGTCTCGAACAGCGCCGGCGTGCGGTTGGCGGCATCCAGGCGGTTCGATGCGGTTTCCACCAGCCAGGCGTCGGGTACCTCGATGCCGGCCTCGGCCATGGCGTCGGCGTGGCCCTGGCGTCGTTCGCGGCAGGAACTGGAGCTGGTGTGGCCGCCGAAAAAGGCGATGCGCCGATGCCCGAGTTCGAGCAGGTGGCGGGTGGCCTGGCGGGCGCCGTGGCGGTTGTCCAGGGCCAGATAGTCGGCCTGCGCGTCGGCCAGTTCGCGGTTGAAAACCAGCCACGGCGTGCGCGTCCCGATCAGTGCCTGCAGGCGCGCGCCGTCGCTGCCCTCGGCCGGGGACAGGATGATGCCTGCCGGCGCATGTTCCAGCAGCGACCCGAGCACGCGTTGCTGGCGCGCCGGCGATTCGATGGTGCTGCCCAGCAGGGTGACGTAGCCGCCGGCGCCCAGCGCCTCGTCCACGCCGACCGCGAATTCGGCGAAATAGGGGTTGGCCAGGTCGTTGACGACCAGGGCGACGCTGGAGGAGGTGCGCTGGCGCAGGTTCGCGGCGGCGCGATTGTAGACATACCCCTGGCGCTCGATCTCCGCTTGCACCCGCTGACGCGTGGCTTCGGCGGGCAGCGGGCTGCCACGCAATACCAGCGACACCGTGGCGCGCGACACCCCGCAGCCGCGGGCGATGTCCTCGATGGTGACGCGACGTTGCATGGGGCTCCTCGCAGGGTGAAACGGTGCGTGACAATGATGATGGCGGCCCGGTACGTCCGACATGTGCACCGCCGCCTGCCACATGCTAGGTTAGCGGATAATTGGAACGATCCAAAAGCCCATGTTTCCCATTCCCCGATTCCGCTCCCGTCCTCGCACCGTGCTGGCCATGGCGTTGTCCGTCCTGACCCTGGTGCTGCCGCCGCCAACGGTTGCCGCCGCCGACGCGACCGATGCCTGGCAGCAGGTCGATCCGATGATCGGTACCGGTGGCGACGGCCACACCTTTCCGGGGGCCACTGTGCCGTTCGGGATGATCCAGCTCAGCCCGGACACGGCCATGCCGGATTTCCACAAGGGCTACGACTGGGCCGCCGGCTATCGCCACGACGACCAAAGCATCCTGGGCTTCTCCGAGACGCATTTTTCCGGCAGCGGCCACTCGGACCTGGGCGACGTGCTCCTGATGCCGGGCACCGGAAAAATCCAGTGGGACCCGGGTGATCCGGCCAAGCCGGGCAGCGGCTACCGTTCCGCCTTCAGCCACGACACCGAGGTCGCGCAGCCGGGCTATTACGCCGTAACGCTTGACACCAGCGGCGTGCGCGCGGAGCTGACCACGGGCGAGCGCGTCGGCTGGCATCGCTACCGCTTCCCCGAGGGCAAGGATGCGCACGTGCTGCTGGATTTGCGCCCCAGCATCTACGACTACGAGGGCAAGGTGTCGTGGGCGCGGTTGCGCGTGCGCGCCGACGGCACGGTCACCGGCTACCGTGAGACGCGTGGTTGGGCGCCGGGCCGACAACTTTATTTCGCCATGCGCTTTTCGCAGCCGATGCGCCGCCATCAGTTGCGCAACCGCGAGGAGCACATCGTCTACAACGGCTTCAAGGGACCGGACCGCCACCCCGATGGCGTGGATGCCGTCGCCGGCCGCCAGCTTGAGGGGGTGTTCGAGTTCGGCAAGCTGGAAAAGCCGTTGCGGGTGAAGGTGGCCCTTTCCACCGTCAGCGCCGACAACGCCGTCGCCAACCTGGATGCCGCCGGCAAAGGCTGGGATTTCGACGCGCAACGCGCGCAGGCACGTGGCATGTGGGAAAAGGCGTTGTCCGCCATCGAGGTCGAGGCGGCACCCGGGGTGCGCAAAAATTTCTACACCGCCCTGTACCACGCGTTGATCGCGCCGAACCTCGCGATGGACGTCAACGGCGAATACCGCGGCCCCGATCATGCCGTGCACAAGGCCGACGGTTTCACGTTCTATTCGACCTGGTCACTGTGGGACGTGTACCGTGCCCAGCAGCCGCTGATGGCCTTCGTGCAGCCGCCCCGGCGGGTCAACGATTTCGTCAACTCGCTGCTGGCCGCGCAGCAGGCCAGTCCGTTCGGCATCCTGCCGGTCTGGGCCTACCAGGGGCTGGAGACCTGGACCATGGTCGGCTACCACGCCGTGCCGGTGATCGCCGATGCGTGGATGAAGGGTTTTCGCGGCTTCGACGCCGACAAGGCACTCGAGGCCATGGTGGCGAGCGCCACCTACGGGCCGTACGGTGGCCTGGCCGATTACATGAAGCAGGGCTGGGTTCCCATCGACAAGGAGCCGGAGGCCGCGTCCAAGACCGTCGAATATGCCTTCGATGACTGGACCATCGCGCGCATGGCCGAGGCCATGGGGCGTCACGACGTGGCCGATCGCTTCCGCCGCCGTGCCGGCAACTGGCGCAACGTGTTCGATCCGGACACCGGCTTCGTGCGCGCGCGCAAATCCGACGGCAGTTTCCGTACTCCGTTCGACCCGGCGGCCGTCGGCTACGGCAGCGACTACACCGAGGGCAACGCCTGGGAGTATTCCTGGTACGTGCCGCAGGACACCGCGGCGCTGATCGAGGCTCTTGGCGGCGATGACAAATTCATGCGCAAGATCGACGCCGTGTTCGACACCAAGGTCGACCCCAAGGCATTCGCCCACGTCGAGGACATTTCCGGGCTGATCGGCTATTACGCCCAGGGCAACGAGCCCAGTCAGCACATCGCCTACCTCTACGATTACGCGGGCGCGCCGTGGAAGACCCAGCGCCGGCTCACGCAGATCATGCAGACCCAGTACGGCAGCGGTGCCGACGGGTTGCCCGGCAACGACGACCTGGGCCAGATGTCGGCCTGGTACGTGTTCACGGCGCTGGGTTTCTATCCGGTGGCGCCGGCCAGCAACCAGTACGTGATCGGCCGTCCGTTCGTGCGCCGTGCGGTGATGCATCTGCCCAACGGACATCGTTTCACGGTGGTCGCCGAGCACCTGGATGTGGACCATCCCTACGTCGGCGAGGTGCGTCTGAACGGCAAGCCGTTGCGGCGCAGCTGGCTGGGTCACGAGGAAATCATGGCCGGCGGCGAGCTGCATTTCGTGATGCAGGCGACGCCGAACCGGGAATGGGCGACTGCTACGCGGGCGCGGCCCTACTCGATGAGCACGGCCGCGTCCGGCCGGGCGCACTGACCGGTTGCACGACCGGGCATTTTTCGTGCCAGAATGACGTTCGGGGAATGGGGTCATGGCAGCGTGAAAAACAGGTGGCATCTCAACATGCTGATGCGGTGGCGTCTGGTCCTGCTGTTGCTGGCAGTGCTGGTGAGCGTCGTGTTGCCGTATCTGGTCACGCGCAGTACCACCGACAGTGCACTGGAGGCGCGCCAGTGGGTGTCACACAGCGCCCAGGTGCGTGCCTCGGTGTACAAACTCCTGTATCGCCTGCGCGACATGGAGGCGGCCACTTATTCCGTGTTGCAGGGCGTGCATCGTGACGACGTCAAAAAGCGCATTGCCGAGGCCGACGCCCAGATCGGGCCATTGCTGACGACGTTGCGCGACCTGACCATCGACAATGCCGACCAGCAGACCCGCCTCGGCGCTCTCCGTTCGGTGGTCGAGCATCGCACCGCGTTGATGAACCAGGCCCTCAAACGCTATGCCGCCGGCGACCCGCGCGGCGCCTATCGGGCCCTGGGCCAAGCCGCCACGATGTTCGGCTACAGCGCGTTGGCCGGCGACATCGTCGCGGCCGAGTCGCGGCTGATGAGCCAGCGCACGGAGGAATCGCGTTCCAAGGCGCGTGCCGCCTACATCGTGCAGACGGTGATGACGGTGGTGCAGTTGCTGCTGTTGACGATCGTGGTGCTGGTGTCCGAGCGCGCCATCGCCCATCGCATCCGCGCCGAGCGCATCAGCCGTCGCGCCGTGGCACGTGCCGAGCGCATCGTGCAGACCGTGCGCGAACCGATGGCGGTGCTGGACGGCGATCTGCGGCTGATGATGGTCAACGCGGCCTTTCACGAGTTCTATGGCAAGTTGCCGAACGGGCATGAATCGCGTCTGCGTGAGGTGGGTGACGGCGCCTGGGACGACGAGGCCGCGCTGCAGCGGCTGGTGGATGTCATGGGGCGCGACCGGGAGCTGTGGGACTATGAGATGGAGCAGACCACGGCCGACGGCGTGGACCGGCACGTACTGGTCAACGCGCGGCGCATGTCCCTGCCCGAGGAGGACGACGAGGCCATGCTGCTCAGTGTCAGCGATGTCACCTCGCGCACGCTGGCCGAAAACCAGGTCAACGAACTCAATGTCGAGCTGGAGCACAAGCTGGAGCAGCTGTCGGAAGTCAACCGCGAGCTGGAAGCCTTCAGCTACTCCGTCTCCCACGACCTGCGCGCGCCGCTGCGCCACATCGCCGGGTTCTCGAACAAGCTGGAACGTCATCTCGGCACCGGGATCGACGAAAAGACCACGCATTACCTGGAAGTTATCAGCGATGCGGCCCGGCGCATGGCCGGCCTGATCGACGGCCTGCTGGTGTACTCGCGGCTGGGCCGCGGCGCCCTGCGCATGCAGCCGGTGGACATGCAACACCTGGCGGCACAGGCTCGCGACATGGCCATGGCCGACGCCGAGGGACGCGACATCCACTGGGAGGTCGCCACGCTGCCCACGGTGGCGGGTGACGTGGGCATGCTGCGCACGGTGTGGCAAAACCTGATCGGCAACGCGGTCAAGTACACGTCCAAGTGCGGACATGCCGAGATCCGTGTCAGCGCCCGGCGCGACGACGACCAGTACGTGTTTACCGTCGGCGACAACGGCGCCGGTTTCGACATGGCCTATGCCGACAAGCTGTTCGGCGTGTTCCAGCGCATGCACAAGGCCTCGGAGTTTCCCGGCAGCGGGATCGGGCTGGCCAACGTGCGCCGGATCATCATGCGCCACGGCGGGCGTGTCTGGGCCGAGGCCGAGCCCGGCAAGGGCGCCCGTTTCCATTTTTCCCTTCCCGTTCCGGACGTCGCCGACGCCGGACAACCCTCCTGATCGATCGAAAACGCCATGCGCAAGACACTGCAAACCATCCTCATTGCCGAAGACAGCGCCGCCGACGCCGAAATGGCCATCGACGCCCTGCGCGAGGCCAAGCTCGCCAACCCCATCGTGCACGTCGAGGACGGCGTGGAGGCCATGGAGTGGCTGCAGGCGAGCGGTGAATTCAGCGGCCGCGACGATGGCAACCCGGCACTGGTGCTGCTGGACATCAAGATGCCGCGCATGGACGGCCTGGAAGTGCTCAAGCGCATGCGCGGCGACGACAACCTGTGCCATGTGCCGGTAGTGATCCTGTCGTCCTCGCGCGAGGAACGCGACCTGGCCCGCAGTTGGGATCTGGGCGTGAACGCCTACGTGGTCAAGCCGGTGGACGTGCAGCAGTTCTTCAACGCCGTGCAGACCCTGGGGCGGTTCTGGGCGGTCCTCAACGAAGCGCCGGAAGACTGACTGCCATGAACGCCGGCAACCCGCCACCGATGCGCGTCCTGCTGGTCGAGGATGAGCCGGCCGATGCCGAGCTCGTCATCGACGACCTGCGCGATGACGGCATCGACTGCGTGGACTTGCGCGTGGACACCGAGACGCAATTTCTGGAGGCACTGGATACCTTCCGGCCCGACATCGTGCTGTCGGACATCAACCTGCCCACGTTCGACGGCCAGCGTGCGCTGGACCTGTTGCGCGAGCGCGATCTCCTGCTGCCATTCATTTTCGTGTCCGGCACCATCGGCGAGGAGGTCGCGGTCGAAGCGTTGCGGCGCGGCGCCACCGACTACATCCTCAAGCACAACACCGTGCGTCTGGCCGCCGCGGTGCGCCGTGCCCTGCACGAGGCCGGCGAACAGCGGGCCCGGCAGCATGCCGAGGATGAACTGATCCGGGCGCAGCGGTTCGAGTCGCTGGCCTTGCTGGCCGGCGGCCTCAGCCACGATTTGCGCAACCTGCTGCAACCGTTGTTGCTGGCGGCCGACACCCTGGACGACTACCGCGACGACGAGCGTCTGGCGCGCCTGGGTGATCTGGTGCGCGATTGCGGCCAGCGTGGCCTGGACATGGTTTCGTCCATGCTCACCTTCGCGCGTGGCGCACGGCGTGACGAGAAGGTGCGGGTCGACGACCTGTTTCAGGCCTTGAACCTGCTGCTGAAGGGCAGCGTGCCACGGGACATCGAGATGTCCATGACGGTGGCCGAGGAAGGTCTGGCCTTCGGCGGCAACCACACCGAGTTGCAGCAATGCCTGCTGAACCTTTCGCTCAATGCGATCCAGGCCATGTCCGGTGGCGGTCAGCTGACGGTCCGCGCCACGTCCCGCCAGCTGGAAGCGGACTTTTTCCGTGACGACGAACATGTCGAGCCCGGCCGGTTTGTATGCCTGAGCGTCACCGACACCGGGCACGGGATGGACGCCGAGACCCTGGCGCACCTTTTCCAACCCTTCTTCACCACCAAGGACAGCGGCACCGGACTCGGGTTGGTGTCGTGCCGGCGCATCATCAGCAGTCACGGCGGCGTCATGCGGGTGGACAGCACGCCCGGGAAGGGGACCTGCTTCTGCCTGTACCTGCCCGAGAACATGCGTGTCGACCAGGCCGACACGATGGCGCCGGCGCCGCGCGGCCACGGCGAGTGCGTGCTGGTGGTCGAGGAGGAGGCGGCCCAGTTGTCGTTGCTGGCCAGCACCCTGGAGGGGTACGGCTATGTCGTTCATGCCAGCCAGAGCGGCACCGCGGCGCTGCAGTCGCTGGCGACCCATGGCCTGCCCGAGGTGGTGGTGATGGACGCCGACATGAGCCTGTTCACCGGTGTGCGCACCTTGGCGGCGCTGCTGGAGCGCAACTACGACGGCGCCGTGTTGCTGTTGACACGGCCCGATGCGCCTCCGGACCTGGATGACCTGCCGCCGTTGGAGCACCTGACCCTGCTGGACAAGCCGGTCACACCCGGCGTGCTGTTGAACGCCGTGCACGCGGCCTTGTCCTGAGAGCGTGTGAAAAAATCGCCCACCTGCCGCGAGTGCCGCTGGACGCGTATGCCGGCGGCCCGCCAGCCCACAAATCCGAGTCATTTAGGTGAAAAATCGCCCATCTGCCGCGAGTGTCGCTGGCATCAGTCGATGCCCAGCTTTTTCAGCTTGTAGCGCAGGGCGCGGAAGGTGATGCCCAGTTGCCGTGCGGCGGCGGTCTTGTTGTAGCGCGTTTTTTCCAGCGCCTGCATGATGGTTTCACGCTCGATGCCGGACATGTAGTCGTCCAGCGGCTGGTTTCTGGCGCGGGCATCGGGCATCGGCGCTTCACCGTCCGATGCGTGGCCGGGAGCGGGCCGGCCGCTGTTGTCCGGGAGCATCAGGTCGTCGACGTCGATGTGCTGGTCCTCGCACATGGCCATGGCGCGCTCGAGGATGTTCTCCAGTTCGCGCACGTTGCCGGGAAAGTCGTATTCGCTCAGCGCGCGCATCGCCGCCGGTGCCAGTCGTGCCGGTTCGGTGCCGATGTCGGCCGCCAGGCGTTCGAGCATGACTTCCACCAGCTGCGGCACGTCGCCACGACGTTCGCGCAACGGCGGCACGTGCAGTTCGATGACGTTGATGCGGTAAAAGAGATCCTGTCGGAAGGCGCCCTGTTCGACCAGCTCGACCAGGTCCTTGTGCGTGGCGGAAAGGATGCGCACGTCGACCGTGCTCTCGCCGCGCCCGCCGATGGGACGCACCGCCTTTTCCTGGATCACGCGCAGCAACTTGACCTGCATGTGCAGCGGCAGCTCGGCCACCTCGTCCAGAAACAGGGTGCCACCGTTGGCGCTCTGGAACAGGCCTTCCTTGTCCGCGTGCGCGCCGGTGAAACTGCCCTTGCGGTGGCCGAAGAATTCGCTTTCCATCAGTTCGGCCGGGATCGCTCCGCAGTTGACCGGCACGAACGGTCCGCCGGCACGCGGACCCATGTCATGGATCAGCCGTGCCACCAGTTCCTTGCCCACACCCGATTCGCCACTGATGTACACCGGTGCCTGGTTGCGCGCCAGCTTGGCGATGGTGGCGCGTACCTTCTGCATCGGCGCCGAATCGCCGACCAGACGCCGCGCGGCGGCCGGCACCGGCGTCGGTGCGTCCGCGGCGGGCGTCTCGTCGGTTCCGGGCGTGGCCGGTTGTGCCTGCCGCATGTTGTCGGCGGACAGTTTCAGCGCCGTGTGCACCAGCTGGCGCAGCATCTTGATGTCCACCGGCTTGGACACGAAGTCGAAGGCGCCGGCTTTCAGTGCATCCACGGCGGCATCGACGTTGCCGTAGGCGGTGATCATGGCCACCGGCGTGTCCGGGTACTCGGCCGCGATCAGCTCGATCAGTTCCTGGCCGGATCCGTCGGGCAGGCGCATGTCGGTGAAGCACAGGTCGTAGCGGCGTTCGGCCAGCATCCGACGCGCGTCGCCGACGCTGGCGGCGGCGTCCACTTCCAGGTTCATCCGGCCCAGCGTGATGGTGAGCAGCTCGCGGATATCGCGTTCGTCATCGACGACCAGGACGTTTTGTGTAGTCATGGATTGCCTGTTGTCGTTGTTGATTTGTTCAGCTTCATGGTAACGCGGGTACGGGCCGTGGCAAGCCATGGTCTTGCGGCGCTCAGCCGGTCGTGGCCTGGGCCATGTGCGACGGGGCGGCCAGGGTGACACGGAAACAGCTGCCGCCACCGGCGACCGGCACGTATTCGAGTTGACCCTGGTTGGCCTCGCACATCTGCCGGGCCAGGTACAGGCCAAGGCCGGTGCCGTACTCGTGGGTGGTGTAGAACGGCTCGAAGATGCGTGCGGCGACCTTGGCCGGAATGCCGGCGCCGCGATCGGTCACCTCCAGCAGCGGCGGGCCCGGCTCGCCGGCGTTGCGCGCGATCAGCATCACCCGCGCCGGCTCACCCGGCAGGCGGCCGTAGTGCAGGGCGTTCTGCACCAGGTTCCAGATCACCTGCTGCAGGTGCTGCGGGTCGGCCACCGCCTCCACGGCCTGTGGCTGCACCAGCACGCGCAACGAGTCGTGGCCGAGATCGTTGCCTTCGCGGTATTCCTCGGCGAAGCGCAGGGCCCAGGCGTTGAGGTCCAGGGTTTCCGGGCGCGAGCGCTCGCGCCGCGATAACTGCAGGATGTTCTCGATGATTTCGTTCATGCGCCCGCAGTGGTTGTTGATGATGTCGACCATGCGCGCGTCGGCGTCGCGCAGGTCGTCGGACTCGGCCAGCAGCTGCGCCGAATAGCGGATCGCCGCCAGCGGGTTGCGGATCTCGTGCGCGATCGAGGCCGACAGGCGGCCCAGCGAGGCCAGCGTGAGTTGTTCGGCACGACGCGAGACCAGCGAGGTGTCGTCGAGAAAAATCAAGACGTTGGAGTCGTCGTTGGCGGCCAGGCGCGTGAATCGCGGGACCACGTCCGGCGCACCCTCGGACAAGGCCACGGGCGATTCGTCCTGCTTGTCGAAGTGGCGCCAGTGGTAGAGGCGCCGCGACAGTTCCGGCGCCAGCGTGCCGAGATTGCGCTGGTCCGATGGCGGGTTGCCCAGCAGCATCCAGGCCGACTCGTTGAGCTGGTGCACGTGGTTGGCATCGTCGACCAGCATCACGCCGGTCTTCATGCGCCGGATGATGAGCTCGTTCACCTGCGCCAGGTTGGCCAGGTCCAGGCCGCGCTGCTCGGCCAGTGCCTCGCTGGCCCGGATCTGGCGTCCCAGCGCGTGGCACAGCCCGATCGAAGCGAAATAGGCCAGCCCGAACAAGCCCGATTCGAGCATGCGCGAACTCGAGTCGATCCCCGCGGCCATGTCGACCAGGCTGCGGCCGAGTACGCTCAGCGTGGCCATGGCGGCGAAGAACGCGGCCAGGCGCAGGTTCAGCAGCAGACCGCCGGCACCCAGGCTGACAGTCAGCATCATCGTCACGCCCAGCCGTACCTCCGGCATGGCCAGGCTGGCCAGCACCGCCGCGACGATGTCCACGGCCAGGCCCAGACAGACGGCGGCCACCGGGTGCCGGGTCCAGAACGGTGTGCCGCGCAGCATGCCCAGGGCGAACAGCAGGTAGGCCGGGGCCAGCACATGGCCCAGGACCGGGTATTGCAGCGACAGCCACTTGAACTGCAGCGGGCTGAACATCAGCAGCACGTACACCAGCGCCTGGCACGTGCGGAAAACGTGCAGAAAATACAGTTCGCGGCGGCCGCCGTGCGTCATGGACGCCCGTGACGGCGGTGGCGTGGATGCGTTGCTGGGCACGTGGTGCGCTCTCCGGTTCCGGCGGTGGCCGGCCCTTCCCCGGCGCCATTATATAGGCGTTGCAAGGCCGCGCCGGGTGGGCGGGGTTTCCATTGCCCGGTGCTTGCGAGACAATGGCGAGCCATGTTGCGCGGGTTCGGTGCCGGCCCAGGGCCTTGCCACCCGCGTACGGTAGCCCCCACGGCGACGCCTCTGCGCGCCCGCGGGTGCGCTTGAACGTTTTCCGTGTCGCCGAGGTAGCGAATGAATTTCCACGAGTATCAGGCAAAAG